>JAEZQN010000303.1 GCA_023441145.1 Bacillota bacterium | reverse complement strand
CTAATTCCCCCTAAACTAAAGTATTGGCATCTAGAATCAATGCTACTTCACCATCACCAAGAATTGTAGCTCCACCAATAAGCTTGCTCGTTTCCATATACTTACCAATGGCTTTGATAACGATTTCCTGTTGACCGATTAAGCGATCCACCGCAAGACCAGCAAAACGTTCTCCCTTGGATACAACGACAACTGTAAGAGATGATTGTTCCTCTTCAATTGGTTCAATATCTAAGACTTTATGTAACCGAACTATAGGTAATACAGTTCCTCTTAAGTTAATTACTTCTTGACCATTAACATACTTAATCTCCTCATTAGGAATATCCTCTATTGTCTGAATAGACGCTAGTGGAATAGCATACTTCTCTTGTGCTACTTCTACCATTAATGCCTGGATAATTGCAAGGGTAAGTGGTAATCGAATGGTAAAGGTACTGCCTTCTCCTAACTTCGTTTTTGCTTCTATATCTCCACCAAGGGATTCTATCTTCGTCTTAACTACATCTAGGCCTACTCCACGTCCTGATACATCTGTAATCTTATCTGCTGTAGAAAAGCTTGGTCTGAATAACAAGTCAATGAAATCCTTATCTGTCATAGTTAAAGCTTGCTCTTCAGTAATAGTACCTTTTTCAATGGCTTTATTCTTAACCTTTTTAACATCGATTCCAGCACCATCGTCTCTTACCTCGATAACAACATTATTACCGTCTTGGTATGCATTAAGGAAGATGGATCCCTCTTCAGGCTTACCTAACTTTCTTCGAACATCAGCAGGTTCTAAGCCATGATCTGCTGAATTACGAAGTAAATGCATCAATGGGTCACCAATTTCATCAATGACTGTACGATCAAGTTCCGTTTCTTCACCTGACATATATAACTCCATTGGCCTATTAAGTTTCTTGCTTAAGTCACGGATCATACGTGGGAAACGATTAACGACACTTTCAATTGGTACCATCCTTACCTTCATAACAGACTCATGAAGAGATGTTGTTACTCTTTCTAGATACTCAATTTGCTCATTAAAACTGGAGGATTTTTTATCACCATTGTCATTGGCATTGATTGACACTAGACCGTTCTTCGCTATAATCAACTCACTTACAAGATTCATCAGCACATCTAGCTTTTCAATATCAACACGTACAGAACGATTTACAACTGGCTTAGATGAAGTCTGTTTCTGCTCTTTCTTTACAATAGGCCTGTTCTCTTGTTGATTGTCAGAGTCTAACTCTGTTACCTCATATACCACAACCTCTGGTCTTTCAATAGGTTCAATAACCACCTCTTTAATCTCAGATACGTTCATAATACTTTTATAAACTTCCTGTTGGCTATGTTTTGTAATTAAGAACAAACTAAAATCTAAATCAAATCTCTCATCCTCAATATCCTGAACAGCAGGTTGACTTTTTATAATAGTTCCTTCCTCTTCTAATGTCTTAAACACTAGAAATGCTCTTGCTGCCTTAAGAATACAAGATTCTTGTATATAAACTGTAATACCAAATACATTATGACCTTCATTATAAGCTTCTGTTATAGCATGCTTCTCATGATCCCCTATTTTAAGATCCTTAAACTTTGCTTTATAGCCTTCCACTTTTATAGCCTCTGCAACAGGAGCCAAACTTTCCTTTTTAACTACTGGCTTTGCAGGAGTCTCACCTCGTAATATTTCATTTAAGGCTTTAATAATGTCCTCATTGTCCTCTGAGCCTTCATCTGCCTGAGCTTGAATATTGGCAAGATATCCCTCTAGAGCATCCAACCCTTTAAATAAAACATCTACTAATCGGTCACTGGCCTTCATCTTACCATTTCTAATTTCAGAGAAAACATTCTCCATATCATGAGTAAGCCTTTGCATTCTTTTATAGCCCATCGTACCTGCCATACCTTTAAGGGAATGTGCCGCACGAAAAATTTCATTGATCGTTGCTTCATTTTCAGGCTCTTTTTCAAGAACTAAAATTTGCTCATTTAAGTTTTGTAAATGCTCCCTTGTTTCATCAATAAAAATATCTAAATATTGACTCATATCCATATTAATGCACCTCCAAATTCTTCATTATAACATCTGTCACCTTTGTAATGGGGACCTCCTCATCTGAATAGCCGGCCAAAGTAATTGCCCTTGGCATTCCATACACAGTTGATGTTTCTTTGTCTTGAGTTACTATGTAAAGTTGCTTTTTCATTCTTAATTTAATAATACCATTTAAACTATCATCTCCCATGCCGGTAAGTACAGCACAAACTATCTTGGAAAAATCAGTTTCTATCAAGGATTCTAATAAAACATCTGCACATGGTCTTAAACCATTTTTTGCAGGTTCTTCACTTAAGGAAAGCACATAATATCCGCCAGGTCTTCTCTTTACTCTCATCTGAAAACCGCCTTTTGCCAAATACGCAGTACCTTTTTCAATAATCATACCCTCTTCAGCTTCTACCACATGAATCTCACTTAAATCATTGAGACGACTTGCTAACGATTTAGTAAAACCTTCGGGCATATGCTGTACTATAAGTACTGGACAATCTAAATTTCCATGTAGTAAGGGAATTATCCTTTGCAAAGCCTTAGGACCACCTGTAGAGCAAGCTATTACAACTAATTTGTCCATCTTACACCAATCCCTTTTCCCTTCTCCTTTGTTTTCTTTCCTCCTCGAAGACAAAATGGATAATTGCCTCTCGTTGCGATAAATCAATTTCAGAAAATTCGACTCTTGTCTCATACAATCCCAAACGATTGATAACCATCTGCGAGGAAATTACTCTCGCCTTTAATATCAACTCCTTATTACCACTTTGTAATGGAATTACAATTTTAAGTAGTACTAAGTCACCTGATTGAAAATGATCATTGGCATTATACCTAGCTCCACCACCACTAATATCAGTTAGAGTCGCATTCTCCCACTTGTAATCTACCAATCCTTCTAAATCTCTTTCTTCATACAGGCAGTACATAATCTCCATTATTATCTCTAGCCGATAAAACTGCCTTCTTTGCTGACGCACAAAACCCGACATAATTCGCAAGATAGCAACATGTAGTTTCGTCTCTCTATAACGATCAATTACAATGGCTGTACACTGATATTGGCCACGTTTGGTATATAAAAACACTTCGAATTTCTCACCAACCTGTAGCGTGACCATATGTCCATTTTCCAAAGGCATCCCAACATGCAAAAATTCGTCATCATTTATATCTAAAATTGAACTAACATACTGATGCCTCTCTCTATTAATTTCGTCAATATTATATATTTTTGTTAGACTAACTTTGTCGCCAATTGTGATTATTGATGCGTCCATCGTATCCCCCCAACATATGCTAATATCTTGAGAATCTCATATTATTAAAAAGCTGCCTTACGCCACCTCGGTCCTTCTGCTCTACCTGTACCCCATTATGTATCATTAATGCAATATCAGTAATTGCTTTTGATGCTGGTGAATTAGGATTCTGGATTAATATAGGCT
>JAEZQN010000298.1 GCA_023441145.1 Bacillota bacterium | reverse complement strand
GATTAATGCTACAAAAACTTATGCATAAAAAGTGGCTGGTTATCAGTCTTCTAATTGGTAATATACTGCTTATTGCTATTGCAGCCAGTTTTCCAATGTATAAGGAAGCATCTATGCAGAAGATGCTCGTGACAGAGTTTAATAATTATCAGGAAAACAATAGTACATATCCTGCTCGAATTGTTTTAGGTCACAAGATGGATAGTGAAAAGCAGTTAAAGAAGTTTTGGGAGATGGAAGAAAACAGTAAAAATATCTGTAATACACTAGGGTTAACTATGATAGGAAGTGCAACCCAGTATACTGTACCCGATTTAAATATGACCCCAAAGATGATTCGGGATGGCAAAGATTTAGACAAGGTGGCCAAGGTGATGTCCATGTCAGATTTTAAAAACCATAGTAAGATATTATCTGGCTCAGAATTTTCTGATACCATTGGAGAAGATGGATTTATCGATGTTGTTGTCACCCAGGCTACATTTACTAGTATGAATTTATTAATAGGGGATGAATTCGTCTGTTCCAATTTAACAGGCAAGGATGGAATCGAACTTAAGTTTAGAATCGTAGGAATCTTCTCAGTATCCGATGAAAGTGATATTTATTGGGACCAAGCCCCTTCTACTATAAAAACTGGATTTATTATTAGCGAAGATATCTATGAGTCTCAGTTCTTATATGATAAGCAATATCACAATCTAGTAGTAGGTAAATGGGTAGTGAACTTTGATTATAAGCAAATTACTCCAGGGCAAGTGGATTCTCTAGAGGAGCAAACGAAATCCATGATAGCCACAACTAATGTGGGAACCAGTTCTTTTAGTGACCCTGCCTATTTACAGGTTATTGATAATTATAGTGCAAAAGTAAATCGCACTCAGGCCACTATGATCATATTAGTCATACCAGTGTTTATGTTACTTTGTGCTTTTATCTTTATGATTTCTAGTCAGATGCTTAGCTTAGAGGATAGTGAGATTGCATTATTTAAGAGCCGTGGTGCAAGTAAGAGACAAATCTTAGTTTTATACTTACTTCAATCTACCTATTTATCTGTGGGAAGCCTTATACTTGGGTTACCACTTGCAAGTTTTATGTGTAAAGTACTAGGTTCTGCCAATGCATTCTTAGAGTTTGTTCAAAGAACGTCTTTAAGAATAAATTATAGTAAAAGTGTATTTCTTTACAGCTTTGCTGCGGTACTGATATCTATACTTATTACTATTTTACCTGTACTAAAAAGTAGTGCTATTAGTATTGTAAACTTAAAACAGAAGAAAGCTCGTAGTCGTAAACAACTGTGGCAGAGGTTTTATCTGGACATCGTTCTTCTTGGGGTATCCCTGTATGGTTATTATTCTTATAGTCAACAACAGGAGCAAATCTTATTCCGTGTTGTTTCAGGAAATAGCGTGGATCCGCTTTTGTTTTTAAGTTCCTCCATGTTTATTCTAGGAGCAGGATTGGTAGTACTTCGTTTCCAACCACTCATGGTTAGCCTGATTTATGGACTGAGAAAAAAGAAGTGGAAACCAGCCAATTATGCCTCCTTTTTACAGATACTCCGTACGAGAAATAAACAGTATTTTATTATGGTGTTTACTATTCTCACAGTGGCACTAGGTATTTTTAATGCTACCATAGCAAGGACCATTGTTTTAAATGCCGAAAAGAACACAGAATATTCTGCTGGAGCAGACCTTGTCTTTAAGGAATCTTGGAGAAGTAATTTAGCGGAGGTAAAAAGATCTATTGACTTACCATTCTTATGGACTGAACCGGAGTATAATCGTTATACTCAGCCGGATGAAGTAGAATCGGCAGCTAAGGTATATCGTAATTCTATGGTTAAAATTGATAACGGTGGTAATATGATATCTGAGTTAATGGGTATCAATACAAAGAACTTTGGAAATACCGCATTTCTTCCTGAGGGTTTAAATAATCATATGTTTAATGAATATCTAAATGTACTGTCAACCAATACAAATGCAGTGCTGTTATCCTCTAATTATATGACAAAAAAGAACTATAAGATTGGAGATACCATTTTAATCTCAAATGCAGATGATATTTATGGCTATAATATTAAAGGAGATAAGCAACTTAATGGTATCGTATATGGATTTGTTGACTATTGGCCAGGCTACAAGCCAACCCATATTGAAACATACGAGAATGGAACTAGTGAATCAGTTGACAATTACATGGTAATAGCAAATCTAAGCTATGTTCAGCAGCAGTGGAATGTAGAACCATATCAGGTGTGGTTAAAAGTAAAGAATTCGGATACTAATTTCTTTTACGATATGGTTGATAAAAATAATATAGGACTAGTAAGTCTTTTAGACAAAAAGCAAAACGTATTAAGTATCAGTAAAGATCCACTTTTCCAAGGAACAAACGGTATCCTAACCATGAGCTTTATTGTTATTCTTATCTTATGCTGTATTGGGTATCTGATTTACTGGATTTTGTCCATAAGAAGTAGGGAATTGCTGTTTGGTGTATTTCGAGCCATGGGTATGTCGAAGGGGCAGATTATACATATGTTAATTAATGAACAGTTATTTACAGGTGGCTTGTCCATAGTCTTCGGTGCTATCATCGGAGTTATAGCCTCAAGACTATATATTCCTATGATTCAGATTGCCTATACGGGAGATAATCAAGCTCTCCCATTGGAGCTCATGACCGAGTCAAGTGATATGGTACGATTGTTTGTTATTATTGCCCTTGTCTTTGTGGCATGTATGTGTGTGTTAGCTGGTATTGTCAATAAGCTAAAGATTGCACAGGCCTTGAAGTTAGGAGAAGACTAATGAAAGTATCATAAGGAGGAGAGACATATGGAGTCAATACTGGTAACTAAAAACATAAATCGAATCTTTCCAGTGGCTGGTAAGGAAAGCTTTCAAGCTCTTAAAGATATTAATATAGAAATTCCTAGTCAAAAGCTAGCAATCTTACGTGGTCGCTCTGGCTCTGGAAAAACTACATTAATTAATATATTAGGAGCCTTAGATGCTCCAACCTCAGGTGAGGTATATTTTAACGGAAGAGAGATTACAGGAATTAGTGAAAAAGAAAAAGAGAAGATAAGACGAAGAGATGTAGGCTTCATCTTTCAATCTGTTAGCCTTATCCCCAATATGACAGCCTATGAAAATGTTGAGTTTGCCTTACGTCTGTCAGAATATGAAGGAGACAAGAAAGCAAGAACAGAAGAGTGTCTAAAGCAGGTTGGATTAGGAGGACGTATGTACCATATGCCTCAAGAAATGTCTGGTGGTGAGCAGCAAAGGGTTGCCATTGCCAGAGCCATATCCCATAAGCCAAGTATTATTATTGCAGATGAACCGACGGCAGAGCTTGACACGAATACGTCCTTCGCTGTAGTGAACCTATTTAAGGAATTAGTAGAGAAAGAGAAGATAACCATATTGATGACTACCCATGATGTGGGGTTAATGGAAGCAGGAGATATCGTATTTCAATTAGAGGACGGTGAGATAGTCAATGAGTGAGCCAATGATAATAGCAGACAACCTGATGAAAATCTATAAGACCAAGGATATTGAAGTAGTAGCTCTTCAGGGACTAGATCTTACGGTAGAACAAGGAGAACTCACTGCTATTATAGGAAATAGTGGTAGTGGTAAGTCTACCTTTTTAAACATGATTGGTGGCCTTGACCGTCCCAGTGCAGGCTCCCTTCATGTTGCAGGGAAGAATCTGTTTTCCATGACAGAAAAAGAGCTCGTATTATATAAGAGAGATACAGTTGGCTTTGTATGGCAGAATAATGCGAGAAACCTGTTACCATTTTTAAGTGCCCAAGAAAATGTAATTACACCAATGTTATTTGGGAGTGAAAAAGCAAAGAAGGAGCGAGCGTTAGAGCTATTAGAGCTGGTAGGAATGTCTCACAAGAAGGATAGCAGGTTGAGTCAGTTATCTGGTGGTGAACAGCAACGAATTGCTATTGCCATCGCGTTAGCCAATAAACCAAAGTTACTTCTAGCGGATGAACCAACTGGTTCGGTAGATAGAAAGACAGCAGATTATATCTTGGATGTATTCCGTAAATTAAATCAAGAGATGGGGCTAACGATTGTTATCGTAACACATGATGTGAAGCTGTCAAAGAAGGTGCAGCGTGTAGTTTCGATTCGAGATGGAAAGACAAGCAGTGAGCGTATATTAAAGACCTCCTTTGAAGAAGCATTAAAGAACAACCATCCATTAGATTGGATGGAGGAGGAGACACAAGAGGAGTATGTTATCTTAGATAAAGCAGGACGAGTACAAATTCCAAGAGAAATCTTAAATGAACTAGGAATTGGGGATAACAAAGTCAAAATGGACTTAGTAGATGGAAAGGTTGTCATAACAAAGCCTGAATAAGAGAAGGTAAATAAGTAAATGTATAGAGGCCGTGATACTTAAGTGGTATCACAGCCTCTTTTGCATAGCAAAAGATATTCTGCTAAAATATAATTTGTAATGTGTAATTGTATAAAATATGACATGTGTTATAATAGCCTAATGATTAATAAAGGAGTTCTACTTTTATGATTAGTAATAGGATCTCATTAGATATACTAAAAAAACAAACCATAGACGCTATGAAAGAGTGTACCATCTGTCCAAGAAATTGTAAGGTGGATAGAAACTTAGGGAAAAAGGGTTATTGTAGAGAAAATGGAGAGATTAAGATAGCAAGAGCTGCTCTTCATATGTGGGAAGAGCCTTGTATATCAGGCGAGGAAGGCTCTGGTACCGTATTTTTCTCTGGCTGTGCCATGGGTTGTGTCTTCTGTCAAAATAGAAATATTGCCACAGATGAGGTGGGTAAAATTGTTACGATTGAACGGTTAGCTGAGATATTTCTAGAACTTCAAGGACAAAAGGCCAATAATATTAACCTAGTGACACCTAGCCACTATGTATATCAAATAAGAGAAGCCATAAAGCTAGCACGAGACGGTGGACTTACAGTTCCAATTGTGTATAATAGTAGCGCTTATGAAAAGGTCGAAACTCTTAAGGTTTTAGATGGTTTTATAGATATCTATCTTCCTGATATGAAATATTATGAGGAAGCAATCGCAATGCGTTACTCCAAAGCAAAGAACTATTATGAAACTGCAAAGGCTGCAATAGCAGAGATGGTAAGGCAGGTAGGACTTCCAGAGTTTGATGTAAATGGGCATATGACAAAGGGAGTCATTGTTCGTCATTTGGCATTACCTGGATACCTAAAGGATTCCAAAAAGATTATTAAGTACCTTTATGAGACCTATGGGGACTTAATCTATATTAGCATTATGAATCAGTATACGCCACTACCTCATGTAAGAGAACATAAAGAGATTAATCGTAAGCTTACTAAGGAGGAATACGAAGAACTCATAGATTACGCCATTTCTCTCGGTGTGGAAAATGGATTTATCCAAGAAGGAGAGACTGCTAGTGAAAGCTTTATTCCTGCATTTGATTACGAAGGCGTGTAATAGTGGATAATATATGGTAAAATAAGAAAAAAGAATAGATTGGAAAGATGAAATGAGTAAAAATAGACATATATCGAAAAAATCCTTGGAAGCAGATTTTGTAAAGAAGCTAGAAAAGATCGAAAAAAAATATCTTCCAGAGAGAGAAAATGAGAGTAAGGATAAAAAAAAGAGAGTAGAGAAAAAAGGCCCAAGTAGTATAAAAGGGAAGGACCGTGGTCCAGGAGCAAGTCAAGGGGTTTCAAGAAGTGTTACAAGTGCACCAAAGAGAAGAAGTAAGGTGGACTGTCCAGTGTATCATCGCTGCGGTGGTTGTAGTCTTCGTCATGTTTCCTATGAGCAACAGCTAAAGAGAAAGCAAGATGAGGTGATTAAGCTTGTAGGACAGTTTGGTAAGGTGAGCCCAATTATCGGAATGGAGAATCCTTATCACTATCGTAATAAGGTACATGCTACTTTCGGTCGACTTAGAAATGGAACCTATATCTCCGGGGTATATGAAGAAGGAACCCATAAAATTGTTCCAATAGAAAGCTGTCTTATAG
>JAEZQN010000268.1 GCA_023441145.1 Bacillota bacterium | reverse complement strand
ATACACTGGAGTTTGCCGCTACAGATGAAGATATTAATGAGCTTCATCTTATCTCTCATTTAAACTACCCAGATATCAACAGCCAAATTTATTGCAGAAGGGCAAACTGTATTATGGATCTTACTTCTCTAAACTGTTCTGGTTGCTTAGCCTTTAGTGAGAATACAGCGTCTAGTTGTATTCAGTGTCAGTGGCAGGATTATGTTTCCAAAAAAGAGGGTAACCTATCCATAGAAGATCCTTATGATGAATACAAACGCGTCAATTGGCTTTTGGAGAAGAGGCTACTCTCTGAGCATATGGGTGTATAATTATTTATGAATAAGGCGTTTATTATTTACATTTTTACATTTATCTATTATGATACTAATGTATATTTTGAAACCAAAAGACGAAAGGAACTAATATATGGAAAACAAGAATCCTATTGTAACCATTGAGATGGAAAATGGTGATGTAATTAAAGCAGAGCTATACCCAAGTATTGCTCCTAACACAGTAAATAATTTTATTGACTTAGTACGTAAGGGATATTATGATGGACTAATTTTTCACCGTGTCATAAGTGGATTTATGATTCAAGGTGGTTGCCCAGATGGCAATGGTATGGGTGGCCCTGGCTATAGCATAAAGGGTGAATTTAGTCAGAATGGATTTACTAATAACTTAAAGCATACAGAAGGTGTCTTGTCCATGGCACGTTCCATGATGCCAAACTCAGCAGGATCCCAGTTCTTTATCATGCATAAAAACTCTCCTCATTTAGATGGTTCCTATGCTGCTTTTGGTAAGGTTGTGGAAGGCATGGACGTAGTAAATGCCATTGCTTCTGTTGATACAGATTACAGTGATCGTCCTATGAAAGCACAAAGAATGGCAAAGGTAACAGTGGATACCTTCGGTGTAGAATACCCAGAACCTGAGAAGTGTTAATAAAGATCTAAAAAAAAGTGCCATAATCAGTAACATTACTAATTATGGCACTATCTTTTTAGAAATATTTTCTGTTGCCCCAAAGATTACTCTTCTTTAAATACAAATATTCATTATATGCTTTTTCAAGAATCTGCTTTTCGTTGGAGAACTTTAATAAATGGTACGCTTCATGGAACTTATAATATCCAGAGTCCATGAAAAACTCTTCACGTTGTGGTTTGCTATAATAACTATCCGACATCATTAAATACCAATGAACGTCTTTCATTACAGTATCCAGGGGTGTACTAAAGCTATATTGACTCTTCCCGACATATTTGATGATGGAAGCCTTTACTCCTGTTTCCTCGCAAACTTCGCGAATGGCAGTTTCTTTATACTCTTCCCCTTCCTCGACGGTCCCCTTTGGCAAAACCCAGCCCTCATACTTATTTCGATAATTTTTATACAGCAGTAAAATCTTACCTCTGAAAATAACCACACCGCCACAGCTCGTTGCCTCAATCATTGCAAAGCCCCCTGTTTCAATTTGGTGTGTACATACTTGTTGATTAGTATAACTCTTTTCCTTTATTATTTCAACCCGTAATATTAAACTACCATCCAGAGGTTTTAAGCTGTTATTCATACTAGTTATTTATTTTTATAATAAGCCTGAAATATCTTCTTGGCGATTGGGACAGCTACCTCTGTGCTAGAACCACCCTCTTCAATACAAACACTTACTACGATGTCTGCGGAATCATTCATAGAGGAGGATCCAACAAACCAAACATAAGGCTCTTCTCCCGTTTTTTCAGCGGTCCCTGTCTTTCCAGCAACTGTATACTTCTTATTCTTTAAGGATGTCGCAGTACCAGAGGTTACTACAGAATCCATTAACCCAGATAGAATCTCTGCTTCCTCACTGGTCATTAAGGTAGCATAGGTGCTAGGAAGATAAGTTTTCACAATCTCTTGATCTGCATTTACCACCTCATCCACCATATAAGGAGTCATTAGCTTTCCTCCATTAGCAATCGCTGCAACTATCATTGCCATATGCATTGGACTAGTGGTTGTCTCTCCTTGGCCAATGGCGGTCTGTGCTGTCATCCATAAGTCATCTTGTTCTGAATAATTCACCTTACTTGTTTTAATAGCAATATCTAGTTTATCAAAGGAATAATTAAAAAGAAGCTGTTTTGCAGTACTCATAAAGGTAGTATAAGCGGTCTCGGATAACATTTTAGCAAATGCACCATTACAGGATTTTGCAAATGCTTTTGTCAAATCTACTTTTCCATGCTTCTTCCCTTTATAACACTCTACATCCTTACGATCAGTTGCAAAGCTCCCATGACAGTCATAGGAAAAAGAGTTATAGTCTGCATGATCTCTAATATAGGCAAGGGCTGTGACTATTTTGAAAATTGAGCCCGGTGGATAGGTCGATTGAGTGCCACGATTGATTAAAACCGAATCACTATCCTTAAGACTAATAATATCGTCCCAATTCTCAGACACCTTATTAGGATCATAATCTGGTTTGGATATCATAGTTAATATCCTTCCGGTACTTGCCTCCATAACCACAACGGAACCTTTATATTTTCCCATTGCATCACTGGCTACCTTAGAAAGATTCACATCTAGGGTAGTTTTGACATTATCACCCTTACTTTTCTCTCCATTAAGATCATTCCATGCTTTCTCTATCCCATTGATATTAGAGGTCAGTAAGGTAAAACTCATACTATTCTCTAATCCTGTTTTAGTTTTTTCATATCTACCAACTGTGTGACTAAACAAGGAACCATATGGATATACACGAAACATATTTCCTTTGCTGTCATAATCCGTTTTCGCTAAAATCTCTCCTCCACTTCCCAAGATCATACCTCTATCGATGGTTTCCTCCAAAAGGGAAGCTCGCTTATTATAGCTGCTATTGATAATCTGTTTACTGTCCACTAGTTCAAAGTGCACAAGATAAGCAATAACACCTACAAACAGGAAAACAAAAGTATAGGTAACCACTAAGAGCTCACGATTTCTCTTTTTAGTAGTTCTCCTCGTGGCGTTCATATCCCTCTGATACTCTCGCATTTGTTCTATATCGACTTCTCTCTCTCTTTTCTTTTTCAATTGCATCTACCTCATCTTGATTTAATACATATAAGCCCTGAATAATACTAAACATAATTAGTGTACTAAGCACAGAGCTACCACCACTACTAATTAACGGTAATGTTACACCAGTGGAAGGGATGAACTTAATCACACCACCGATTGTTAGAAAAACTTGAAACATATAAAGAACACTAAGACCTAACGCAATCAACCGGTAAAAATCATCCCTCATTTTCATGGAAATATTAATAAACATTAAAAAGCAAGACAAATATATCAGAATTACACAAATCCCTACTATTCCGCCCATTTCCTCCATAATTGCCGAAAAGATGAAATCAGAAGTTACGACAGGAATACTAGTCGGCAACCCTCTTGTGAGTCCCATCCCAAACCAGCCTCCAGTACCAATGGCAAATAAGGACTGGGTTATCTGATATCCTTCATTTTCAATCACACTAAAAGGATTCTTCCATGCGATTACTCTGACTCTAACATGGCTAAAAACATAATATGCCCCAACTGCCGCACCAGAGCCACTTATTAACCCTGCAAGGAGATAGCCAATGTTACAGGTAGCTACATAAAGCATCACAAGATACGTCATAAAGAAAATCAGTGCCCCACCTAGATCCTTTTCTAGTACCAATACAATCACGTGGGCAGCAGCTAAAGTTGTAACCTTTACTACTGCTTTAAAGTCCTTCGCCTTACTAAAGCATGAGGCTACAAAAAATACAAATAAAATCTTTACAAACTCCGAAGGTTGCATGGCAAAGCCACCTATTATAATCCAGTTCTTTGCACCGTATTGGGCTTTACCAAGTACTAACACTAACAGAAGGCAGGCTAGACCTAACAGGCCATAAAGCCAACCAAATTCCTTTAGATAGCGAATCTTCTTAATAATAAATGGTACAATAATACAGGCACCAAGCCCTGCACATATAAATATAAACTGTTTGACTGCTCCTTCAAAATCTAATCTAGTTAGCATTACTAGACCAAGCATCAATAGCAATAGCATATTATTAAATACAAGCTTAGATAGCTTTTTATAAGATATCTTATATAAAATAATAGCAAAAATAAAGGCTAAAACCTGTGCTACATAAAATATACTTAGCTTGATTACCTCCCCACTTTTGGAAAGGTCACTCCCAAGATAAATACATACAAAACAAAATCCATGGATGAGAAATAATAATAGTGTTTGTAGGTTATATACATACGCCTTACTCTTCTCACCTTTTCTTCGAAATACTATAAAACTGTACAAAGTATATACATTAATTAATAGACATATTACATACTTTAAAACAGTAATTATGATACCTTCCATTCCTTCACCTACTCAATACCACGCTTATAATGTCCCTTTGTAAAGTTTTTCACTAAAAGGTCAACCTCTTTGTGTTCAAAAAATGCCATTACATACGCTTTAATTATTGTCTGCATCTCTTCTTTTGATTCCACAGTAAAATCTAGCCGCAGATTTGCTGGAGACATTTTCATAATCTCCTCACTCTGATTTAACAGAACCATTGGGTCTGCATTGTATATTACATTATAACAATATTTACAATAATTATATACGATAAAATTCTTATCATAACGATCCTTGAGTGTATAAAGACCTGTCTTATGGTTACAACCCTTCGTATTCTTTACTAAACACTGGGCTGAAGTCATTAGTGGTACATGACCATAGACGATAATATCACTATTATTGCAACCGAGACGCTTTAGTTCCTTCTCATTCAACTCTAGCGGAACGGTATAATGAGTAACTCCCTGCTCACTATAAAACATCATAGATTCGTGATTCATTGTATACATACTATAGTCTAAGATAATTGAAAACTTATCCTTTAGATATTTATTAGCAAAGGCAAGCTCTTCCAGGCTGTGTACAACAAATCCCTTTACTCCTGATAAATCATATTCTACTCCTGTAGACTCCATTTCTCTTATCTGTGTTTCAAACAACTCATAGGCATCTTTACGAAATACATGAGGCATAACTAAGTAAAAATCCTTCTTTACCTGCTTTCCTAGTTTAAATCCCTGTATTAAGTCAATTTGATCCATACGGTAATAGATAGCGGTTACCTCATTGTGACATTGAGCAACATTAAGCTGTTCCTCGTTCACTACACAGCAAACTAACCCTGTTTTATCGTTTTCAGAGGTTTTTTTGTTTTGTTCTACATCTGTAGTGCTCCTTCCATCCTCTACAGGATTTAGCACTCTAGCATAGCTAGAAGTGATTGTCTCCTTTAGTTTCTCAATTCCTTCCCTACGAAGATCATTTAAAGCACTCACAGGAAGAAATAAATCTCCTTCTAAGGTAACAGACAAATCCTCTAGCACAAATGGTGTATCATTAAGCTTCTTTAGTTGCTTATTGACTGTTTCAAAGGTTGCAGGTTGCTTATTAGCCACATCAGCAACTGCTCCAAAAACACTACATTCATATCCCCTTGCGAAAAGTGTCAATCTCATAGGAGTAGAACTATCTGCATAAAAACTCATGGTAACAGGTATTTTTTTATTTTTGTTAATAAACTGCTCCTGTAAGGCTTCTAGTAGCATTTGATTCTTTGTACGATAAACAAGATCACCCTTACTAAAGGTTAAGCCATACTTAAAGTTTGAGATAATCTTCTCTCCACCTACTGCCCCTATCTTTAATGTATATTCATAAGCTTGCCCATTTTTACCACGAATCTCTAGAATATCCTGACTAAAGACATCCTTTTCAATGAGAATAACAGCCTGATTCTTCTTCACTGCCTCTACCTTACCTATGAATACACCATTGTGATTTGGACGTTCTGGGGACATCATCTGTTTTCCATTGTGACTAGTATAATAACCTGTGCTAAAATTCCCTCGATTATAAAGGTCCATCACATTAGTAATATCCTGGTCAAACTCACTTTTATGCTTCTTAAGATAAGCTTCATAACCCTCTGGACCAAGCTTCTGATAAAGGTCTACATATTTTCGATATAGATGAGCCACATAAGCTGAGTACTCTGGTCGTTTCATTCGACCTTCAATTTTGAACGAATCAATACCTGACTCTACTAACTGTGGGATAATAGTTAAGGTGCAAATATCCTTTGGACTTAGTAAAAATGGCTTTTTACTTTCCGATACTACCTGTCCTTCTTCCTTTAATTCATAAGGCATACGACAAGTCTGTGCGCAACGTCCACGGTTACCACTTCTACCACCTATCATACTACTCATCAGACATTGCCCTGAATAACTATAGCATAAGGCTCCATGAACAAAGCTCTCTATCTCAAGGTCTGTTTTTTCTCGAATCTCTTTAATTTCTTCAAGACTAAGCTCTCTACTGGTAACTAGTCTAGTAACGCCATATTCCTTAAGGAGATTCGCACTTTCTGCCATAGTGAGAGTCATCTGGGTTGATGCATGAATCTGTAAATCCGGAAAATGTGTATGAATAAAATGCATAACGCCAACATCCTGAACAATAACCGCATCTAATCCTGCCATATATGGCTTTTTTAAATATTCATAGAGCTGTGTCTTAAGTTCATCGTCCTTAAGTAAGGTATTAACCGTTAAAAACAGTTGTTTACCATGTAAATGAACAAACTCAATTGCCTTTAATAGCTCCTCCTCTGTGAAATTATTGGCATAGGCCCTAGCCCCAAATGCGCTACCACCGACATAAACAGCATCACAACCACCGTTTATGGCAGCAACCATTGTTTCATATGACCCTGCTGGGGCAAGTATTTCAATCTTTCTCATAGTACTCCTATCTATTTCTATTTAGCTATTTTATAAGTTAACAATACGAGGGCTTCTATATAGTAAAAAGGCTGTTAGGTTCCCCATATACAGCCTTTCCTTTTCTTATCGTTTTGCTGCGTCAAGCCTTGCATTCAACTCAATTATAGTTTTCTGCGCCTCTTGATACTTTTTCTCTAGCTCTTCAATCTTATTCTGCAAAAACTCTAGTTCTGTCTGTCGCCTAACCGCATCATGTTTTAAATCAAACAAATCTTCATTGGATTGAGAACGATCTAACTCCAACTCACGAATCTTTTGCTCTGCTTTAAAATAATCATCCGCTAGGTTAATCTCCAAAAGAACATTCTTCAAATCGGTCTCTATACGGTTATACCAGTCCTCGTTCTTAAGAACAGCTAGTTTCTTATTAATATAAATCGCGATCTGTTCCAAGTAATCTGGGCTTTCATACCCACATATCACATATTTTTTATTATTAATAACAACTTCAACATCCGTTTTCTTGTTCATGAAACCGCCCCTTAAAGTTTATTGTATATCCGCACTTTTCTCCTACTTTACTATGGTCATTATACCATAGTTATGTCATAAAACAACAGAAAATTCTCCTTTACGTCACTATTATTCAGTTATCTTCTCTAATCCAAAATGTTCATAGGTTAAATCCGTTACCATTCTTCCTCTAGGGGTTCTTTGTAATAAGCCATTTTGAATCAAATATGGTTCATACACATCTTCGATGGTACCAGAATCTTCTCCAATCGCCGCTGCTATCGTATCAAGTCCTACTGGCTTTCCGCCAAATTTATCAATCATGGCCATTAATATCTCTCGGTCGATATTGTCGAGTCCCAACTTATCTACCTCTAGTAAATCTAAGGCAAACTGAGCAACCTCTTTTGTAATCTTTCCATCGTATTTCACCTGAGCAAAATCACGAACTCTCTTTAATAAGCGATTGGCAAGCCTTGGGGTCCCCCTAGAACGCTTTGCCATCTCTTTAGCTCCATCTAGTGCAATCTCTACATTTAAGACATTAGCGGAACGTAAAATAATCTCTGTTAGTTCCTCATTGGTATAAAACTCGAGACGGTTAACCACTCCAAAGCGATCACGTAAAGGAGCTGTCAACATCCCTGCCCTAGTTGTAGCACCAACTAAAGTAAACTTTGGTAGCTCCAAACGAATGGAACGAGCAGTGGCACCCTTACCAATAATAATATCAATAGTATAATCCTCCATGGCAGGATATAATACCTCTTCCACCTGACGGTTTAATCTATGAATCTCATCTACAAACAGCAAATCCCCATCCTGAAGATTATTCAGAATAGCTGCCATCTCCCCAGGCTTCTCAATAGCTGGTCCAGAAGTAATCTTTATATTAACATTCATCTCATTGGCAATAATACTTGCCAATGTGGTCTTACCAAGGCCAGGAGGTCCATAAAGTAATACATGATCCAAGGGTTCGCCCCTCTTCTTGGCAGCCTCTATATACACCTTTAAATTGTCCTTCACCTTGCTCTGACCAATATAGTCCTTTAGCAGTTTAGGACGCAAGTGATTTTCAATTTTTAAATCTTCTTCCATAAGCTCAGTGGTAATTACGCGATTGTTCATCCTGTTCAAACCCTTCCAATTCTTTCATCCTTACTTTAGAAAAAAGACATCTGCTTTAAGCTCTGCTTTAACACTGTCTCCACATCCATACCCTCAGATATCTCAACCTGCCTTACAGCTTTCATCGCATCTGTACTAGAGTAACCTAAAGCAACCAATGCCTGTATTGCTTCATTACGAATCCTCTTTATATCTCCCTTTGCAGAATTGTCAGCTACTGGACTCTCTACTGTCTTAGCTAATCTTTGCTCAAAGGCATCTTCTAACTTAAGCTTGTCCTTTAACTCAATGATTAACTTCCCTGCTGTCTTAGTCCCTATACCTGGAGCCTTTGAAATTGTCTTCACATCATCGGACAAGACCGCAAAACGTAATGTATCAGGAGAAATTGCACCTAATATCCCAAGTGCTCCCTTTGGACCAATTCCATTTACTGTAATTAACAGCTTGAAGACATCCAAATCATCCTTTGACGTAAATCCATAAAGATTTATTGCATCCTCTCTGACATATAGGTAAGTGTGTATGCGAACTTCCTCGCCAGTCTCTGGAAGCTCCTCCATCACTGTTAATGGCACCCGAATCTCATATCCAATGCCACCAGTCTCTACCACAATGGTATCAATTCCGATATATACTAATTCACCTTTAATATATGCAATCATACAAACTCCTTATAGTCAATACTTTAGTACCATCCTATTTGCACCTATCTATAATAATAGAACAATAGTTCGATAATGTCAACCAAAAGGCCTGTCCCTTATATGCCTCGAGCGTTAAACCATCCACTGTGATTTAACGCTCAAGGTACTTAAAAATATACCCTTACATTAAGGTTGCAAATACACTAATCATATTTTGGTAAACCTTCGTTTGCCAAGGACGATTACACCATTCTTCATAGATAATCTCCCGACATTCATCAAGTGTTTTAAGTAAATCCTGTCTGATATCCTCAATAACATCAGAATTGCTCATAAATATCCCATTTTCATAATGAAGATAAAAGCTTCGATAATCCATATTGATGGTTCCTACGATACCACAGGATTCGTTAATAATGGATTTGGCATGAATAAACCCTGGTTCATATTCATATATACGAACACCCTCTTTTAAAAGAGGACCATAATTATAATTAGTTAACATCTTTACATTCTTCTTATCCGGTATACCAGGACAGATAATGCGGACATCCACTCCACTTTTGGCAGCTGTTATAAGCATCTGACGCAAATCATCTTCAATAATCAAATACGGAGTCGTAATATACACAAAATCACTTGCATATTGAATCATCTGCATATATACATTTTCAATGGGATTATTTGGATTATTGGCTGGACCGTCTGAAATGATCTGGCAGTACTCATTACTCTCTGGAAATTCCATCGATGGGCGATATGGATTATAATCAATATCATCTCCACTAGAACAAACCTCCCACATCTGTAAAAAAGTGATGGTAAGTCCCCAAACTCCATCTCCTACTACCTTAATACCGTTGTCTTTCCAGATACCAAATCTATTAATTAAGTTGGCATATTCATCCGCTATATTAAAACCACCTGTATATCCAATATTTCCATCAATCACAACAATTTTTTGGTGGGAACGGAAATTCATGTACAATTTATCTGTGTACTTATGCACTGGATTAAATACGCGAACCTCAAATCCTTCCTTAACAAGGGTCTTTTCAAAATCATTAGAGGTTCGAAACAATGCACCAAAATCATCATACATAAACATTACCCTAACTCCATGCTTAATCCGGTCAAGAAGAATCTCATGCATATGATCCCAAAGTGCGCCATCTGCTACGATAAAGAAGTTCACTAAAACAAATTTCTCTGCTTTACTAATTTCCTCAAACATGTCTTCAAAAGCATCTTCTCCCATTGGAAAATAAGAAAACGAGTTGTTTTTAAATAGTGGAAAGCCCTCTGTTACCATGTACTGACTCAGTCTAAACTTGTCTGGAAACTCTCTCCGATACTCCTCTAAAACCACAGGATCTTGCACAGCATAACTAAAGCCATGACTTAACTTTTCTAAAATTCGTCTCTCTAATTTTTTCTTTGAGTTCCCTTTCCCCCATAGGGCATACATAATATGGCCTGAAATAGGAAGCACCAAAACAATATAAATCCAGGATATCTTATAGGACATGCTGCGTTCATCATTTACCATACTAAAGATTAACATTACACTGGCTACCACGAGGATAATATAGAAATATACGGTTAAACTACGAAACAGAAATGGTAAAACAATGATAATAGCAAATTGAAATATAACCAACATACTAACTAAAAAAGCGCGTAGAAAGCCACTGAAATGGTTTTGAAATCTACCCTTTACTTTTTCTCTAATTGGATTAATCGTTTCATTTATTTCCTTCATTCTTACCTCTTCACTATAAAATAATCTAAATCATTCTATTTTTGTATTTTGTTCAAAGACTATTAGAAGACTTGAACTTAGTCAATATACTAATTATGTATACTAAGCTAGTATACCACAACATAGTAGATTATTAAACTAAAATTGAAAACTAAAATTGAACTTAAACTTCATTTATGCTATGATTACGTTGTTATTTATTCACTTGTACTACAGATATTAGAAAGAGGTGACAAATTGCTTACCTTAAAAGAAACAATCCCATTATATCCATCAAGTGCATTAGAACAACTTGCCAAGGTGGAGGATCTTTTATTTTTTGACATTGAGACAACTGGTTTTCAGGCTGAGATTTCTTCCCTCTACCTAATTGGCTGTATCTATTTCGAGGATAATTGTTTTCATCAAATTCAATGGTTTGCAGACAATTACCACAGTGAGGAAGATTTGCTCCATGCCTTTTTTGATCTCGTCAAAAAGCATAAAACATTAGTTCACTTTAATGGAAACCGCTTTGACATCCCCTATCTACTTAAGAAATGTGTGCAGTTTCATTTACCTTATCACTTTAAGGATTGTCAAAGTATTGATTTATACAAACAAATGAAGCCCTATAAAAAGCTATTTAATTTGCCAAATTATAAGCAAAAGACCCTAGAAGAATTCTTACAAATGAAGCGAACTGACCCCTATACAGGTGGGGAATTAATTAAGGTCTATGGCGATTATATCAAGGCAAAAGTAGGATATAAAGATACGGATCCCTTTCTTAAACCTCTCCTTCTACACAATAAAGAAGACCTGGAAGGTATGCTTAGACTAACAGATATTTTATATTATATAGATGTCTTTGAGAAACCTCTTGCCATAGAATGGTTTCACTTAAATGGTATCTCTTTGGAAGCAATTTTTATACTTTCCCATACTCTTCCTACCCCAGTGTCTTTTCAAAAAGACCAGTATCAACTATCCTTAAAGGATGATCGTGTATTTCTATCTATTCAATGCAATCAAGGAGAATTAAAATACTTCTATCCAAATCATCAGGATTACTATTATCTTCCTGAGG
>JAEZQN010000225.1 GCA_023441145.1 Bacillota bacterium | reverse complement strand
AAGACCCATACCAGTATCAATATTTTTCTGCACAAGCTCGGTATAATTGCCTTTACCATCACTTTCAAACTGAGTAAATACGTTATTCCATACCTCCATGTAACGGTCGCAATCACAACCTACGGTACAACCTTCTTTACCACATCCATACTTTTCTCCACGGTCATAGTATATCTCAGAGCATGGACCACATGGACCAGCGCCATGTTCCCAGAAGTTATCTTCCTTACCAAAACGGAAAATACGGTCTTTCGCAATACCGATTTTTTGATTCCAAATGTCAAAAGCTTCATCATCATCTACATATACAGATGGATATAATCTATCAGCCTCTAAGCCAACAACCTCAGTTAAGAATTCCCAAGACCAGGCAATTGCCTCATTTTTGAAGTAATCACCAAAGGAAAAGTTACCTAACATTTCAAAGAAGGTGCCGTGACGAGCTGTCTTACCTACGTTTTCAATATCCGGTGTACGAATACATTTTTGACAAGTCGTAATTCTTTTTCTTGGTGGAACCTCCTGACCTGTAAAATAAGGCTTTAATGGTGCCATACCTGAATTTATTATTAATAAGCTTTTATCATTCCTAGGAACTAGGGAAAAGCTATTTAATCTTAGATGATCCTTGCTTTCAAAGAATTCCAAGAACATTTTTCGAAGCTCATTTACTCCATATGCTTTCACTTTTGTTGCCTCCTGTGCATTTATACTATTTTCCTATTATAAAGATTATTTTTCCCTTTGTCAATGAATCTCAAACCATGTATGTTCGGAACTAATAAAGCCATTGCAGATACTGCAATGGCTTCTTTCACTTCTTGATTTTTATTCTTTATTTGCTTCATAGACAGTGGCTATTGTTCCTTTATGGCACTTTTCCTATCCTTAGATTTACGGAGCATAATTCCAACAAATATTCCGCATCCAGCAATAATAGACATAATAATATACTTCACACCATAATCAGCAACATGTAACCAAAATTCTGTCATAATTCTTCCTCCTAACGTCTATGAGCAAGCTCCCTTACAATGTCCTTCCAGTCCACACCACATTGTACCATTAATACCATCATGTGATATAAAAAGTCAGAAATCTCATACTTTAATTCTTCAGATTCTGGATTCTTTGCAGCAATAACAATCTCTGTTGCCTCCTCGCCACATTTCTTTAAAATCTTGTCAATACCCTTATCAAATAGATAGTTGGTATAGGAACCCTCCTTAGGATGCTCCCTTCGGTCTGTAATTATATCATAGACATCCTGTAATACAGTCAATGGATTTAATTCTTCATATTCCTTCTTCATCAAATCTGTATAGAAACAGGAAGTATTACCCGTGTGACAAGCTGGACCTGCTGGGTCTACCTTGGCAAGAATCGTATCTTTATCACAATCAATTTTCAAAGACATGACATATTGATAGTTCCCAGAAGTAGCTCCTTTTATCCAAAGTTCTTGTCTACTTCGACTGTAATAGGTCATAATACCAGTTGCAACTGTTTTTTCGTAAGACTCTTCATTCATGTAAGCTAACATCAACACTTCTCCTGTTTGATAATGCTGAACAATTACAGGAATCATTCCATCCTTATTTAGCTTAAAATCAACCCACTTTATGGCAGAGTCATACGTATTAATATTTACACCTGCTTTTTTAAGTTCGTGCTTAACCTTTAAAAGACTGCTCTCTTGATAATGATTGGTAGACACCCCATAAACAGAAGAAATAAATAACAAATCTGACAAATCGTTTCTTGTAAGACTATCCCTTATTAATACTGGAAAGGTAAGTTTCGCGATGGTCTCTGTCAAAGCCTCTGTAAGAGTCAAGTGCTTAATAAGCACACCCCAAATACCCAGGTCTTTTCGCCACTCATTAAATTCAGGCGATAAGGTTTCATGAAAATCCTCCACCTCTATAATCAGCTTATCCTTACCAAATCGCTCACTTGCTTCTTTGATACTCTTATCATTCTCTAAAAGTGCTTTTTTTATAACAACTTGGCTTGCACCAGTATAAAGAGCTTTTTTTACATCTTCAAAGCGTTTTACAAAGAGGCCCAAAACAACTGGAATATCCACTTTATTTGCCACCTGCTTAGCAAGCTTTAAAAACTGTTCCCTACCTTGTTCATCCTCACAATAGTTGTATAAAAACAAACCATCTGCTCCATTTCTTCCATAGAAATCAGCTTGGTGTAAAACGCTCTCTTCTAATTCATTTTCAGCATTAATAAAGGGAATTAGCTTCTTATAGTCCATTGTTATTCTCCTAACTCTATTGAAATAATTCAATTGCGTTTTTTAAGTCAATTTTATGTTCATATACTGCCTTACCTAGGATTACTCCTTTGGCGCCAATTCCCTGTAACATCTCCAAATCCTTTAAAGATGCAGTTCCGCCAGAGACGATGACATCAAGTCCTGTTGCATCAATTAATTCCTTGGCAAAGACCAAATTGGGGCCCTGTAGCATACCATCTAGATTCACATCCGTATAAACTACTGTAGTAATACCAAGCTCCTTCATGACCTTTGCTAAAGATACCGTACTATAAATACTAACCTTTTCCCAAGCATCCGTCATGACCATATTATCCTTGGCATCTATAGATATTACTAACTGTTCTGCTCCAAATATATTGACTGCTTCTTTTATAAATGCTGGGCTCTCAGCTGCTTTCGTTCCAATAACAACCTTCGTAGCCCCCAGTGTTAACATATGTTCTATATCCTGTATGGTACGTATGCCACCACCAACCTGTACTGGTATGTCTACATTCTGAATAATTGCTTCAATTACACTATCATTTACAGTATGACCAACCAAAGCCCCATCCAAATCAATAATATGTAGAAACTCAGCTCCTTGCAGCATAAAAGCCTTTGCAACCTTCTCAGGAAAATGAGAATATACAGTTAAATTATCATAATGCCCACGTCTAGTTCGAACACATTGCCCGTTCTTAATGTCTATTACTGGATAGATAAGCATACTGTTCCTCCCAATCAAAGTGAACCTTTTGTGGATAAAACATCACCTATGCGTTTGTCCTTTTGAGTAGCTTCATCTAAAGCTTTTGCAAAGGCTTTAAATGCAGCTTCAATAATATGATGACTATTCACCCCATTAAGTAACTTAATATGTAAATTCATACCCACAGAATAGGTAAGAGCATAAAAGAATTCTTTGACCATTTCTGTATCCATATCTCCTACTTTTTCTACTGTTAATGGTAGCTCATAGGACAAATAAGGTCGACCTGATAGATCTATTGCACATAGAACAAGGGCATCATCCATAGGAAGGATAAAAGAGCCATAACGCTTAATACCTTTTTTACTATCTAAAGCAGCTTTAATAGCTTGACCTAATACAATCCCAGTATCCTCTATGGTATGGTGACAATCTACTTGTAAATCCCCTTTTACCTGACAATCTAGATCAAAAAACCCATGCCTTGAAAAGCTATTGAGCATGTGGTCAAAGAAACCGATTCCTGTAGAAATCGTAGTTTTTCCACTGCCGTCTAAATTTAGTGACAAAGAAATCTCCGTTTCACTTGTCTTACGTTCAATTTTTGAGGTTCGATTCATATATTCACTCCCCTTTTTAATTATGTTTCTCTTATTATATATAATAATTCGTCAAATATAAAGTTAATTATACTATTTATTTGTCATTCTCAAAACGTACAGCGATAGAATTAGCATGTGCAGTAAGCTGTTCTGCATTGGCAAATGCAATAATATCCTTATAAATAGGTTCTAGCGCTTCCTTAGAGTAACTAATGATGCTAGATTTCTTTATAAAGTCATCTACACTTAACGGAGAGAAGAATTTTGCAGTACCATTGGTTGGAAGGACATGATTAGGACCAGCGAAATAGTCACCAAGTGGCTCTGAGCTATAGGAACCAAGAAAGATTGCTCCCGCATTCTTAATCTTCGTCATAGTGTTAAATGGATCTTTTGTGACAATTTCTAAATGTTCAGATGCTATTTCATTGGCCACTTCTATAGCTTCCTCCATATCCTTAGATAATAGAATATACCCATAGCTCTCTAAGGATTTTTCAAGTATTTCTTTTCTCGACAACTGTTGTACAAAAGAATCTACTTCTTTTGATACCTCTCTTGCTAACTCATCACTCGTTGTCACTAAAATCGCACTTGCCATCTCATCATGCTCCGCCTGAGACAATAAGTCTGCTGCAACAAATCTAGGATTTGCAGTTTCATCTGCAAGTACGAGAATCTCACTTGGTCCAGCTATAGAATCAATGCTAACATGACCATATACAGCCTTCTTAGCTAAGGCAACATAGATATTACCAGGCCCTACGATTTTATCTACCTTTGGTATAGACTGGGTCCCATATGCCATAGCAGCAATAGCCTGAGCCCCACCAACCTTATATATCTTATCTACTCCTGCCTCGTTAGCTGCAACTAACGTGGTTGGATAAACCTTACCGGTACTGTCCGGTGGAGTGGTCATAATAATCTCTTCCACCCCTGCCACAGAAGCAGGCACTACATTCATTAACACACTAGAAGGATAAACTGCCTTACCACCAGGCACATAAACGCCTACTCTTTGTAAAGCGGTTACCTTTTGACCAAGAATACTACCATCTGGCTTAGAGTCAAACCAGCTTTGTTGCTTTTGTTTCTGGTGAAACTCTTTTATATTAACTAAAGCTTTCCGTATAATAGTAATAAGAGATGGGTCTACAAGGGTATAGGCTTCTTTAATTTCATCAGGGGTTACTAATATGTTACCTGCATTAATATCTGCATGGTCAGACTGCTTTGTATAGGAAAACACAGCATCGTCTCTATGTAATCTTACTTCTTCTAATATAAGGGAAACAGTCTCCTCATACCTAGGATAACTATTAGGGCTTCTCTTTAATAAGTCTTCTAGAAGATTCTTTTTGGTCTCCTCATTAATCTGTATCGTTCTCATTCTGACTCCTCCTTATTTAAAAATGACGGCTTTCAAGTCATTAATTATCTTTGTGATTCTTTCATGCTCCATCTTCATACTAACTTGGTTTACCACTACTCTAGCTGACAATGGACAGATTTCCTCTAATACTACCAAACCATTTTCCTTTAATGTAGAGCCGGTTTCAACAATATCTACTATAACCTCACTTAATCCAACAATTGGTGCTAGCTCTATGGAACCATTTAACTTAATAATTTCCACTGTTTGATGCTTCTTGTTATAGAAATAATCCTTTGCAATGTTGGGATACTTTGTAGCAACACGAATCAACTCTCCATGCTGTAAGAGCTCTGCTGCTTTTTTGGGTCCAGCTACACACATACGACATTTTCCAAGGCCAAGAT
>JAEZQN010000114.1 GCA_023441145.1 Bacillota bacterium | reverse complement strand
TTTAATTCCAACGTCAATAATACTTGCCATTACAAGTGGCACAATCAGTTCAAAGCAGGCTTCTAAAAGTTTAAATAGAGGACCGATAATGCTTTCCTTTTCATACCCTTTTAAATACCTTTTCAATTTCCACATGACGAACTCCTTTACTACTCTTTCGTATCCTTTTTAGGTAATAAGTCGGGATGGATATAACGACCTCTTTTTTCTGTCTTTTTGCCATATTGAATGGCTTTAGTCGGGCATCTATTGATACAACCTAGGCATTGGGTACATTCTTTTCCCCACTGAGGCATTCCATCACTTAAGGTTATACTGTTAACCGGGCAGATTTTCTCACATAGACCACAATTCACACAGGCCTCTGTGGCATAAAAGCGAGATGTTCTACGATTCCTTTTGTAGTAAAAATGAAGTACGCTAGAGAGTAGATGTGGGGCTGCCCCTCTTTTTACAATAAAGACATCACTAATTCTGTTCTCAACATCCTTCTTCACTTTGTTAAGAGCCAAATCCATGTCTTTAAGCTGTCTCTTTCGCTCCTCTTTACCCACTACATCATATAAAATAACATAATTATCTGGACAAACAACGGAATAGCCACTGTTTAACTTAAGTTTCTTCTTTTTTAGACGTCTATTTAATTGATTAATGGTGGTTCCCACCGTAGCACCACAGGTCAAAATTGCATAGACATAATGATCCTTCGTTTGTATTAGGGATAGCTTATTTATGAATTCCTCTACCACAGTTGGCATACCCCAGTAATATACAGGAAACACAAAACCTATTCTCTCACCAGGTTGCAACTCATATTCATCTTTTTTAAATTCCATGGGGCTTCCCATGTTTACTAACTTTTCCTTTGTAATTAAAGCCATTTCTTTTGCAACGTGGTATGAGTTACCTGTTCCTGTAAAATAAAAAATCATCTTAATCCCCCTTAGCGTTCAGATATACTGATTGCCTCAATTGCCACACTTCCACCTCGTACAACTTCGATACGATTAAGAAAAGTATCTGCTAACAAATCAGTCAACTGGTTGTTCCTATCCTCTGTCTGTACACATTCTATTAAGAGACTATCTTTATTATAGTCTACAATTTCAACATTAAACACTTGAGCGATACGAAAGGCTTCCGCCTTGTCTGCCTTGGAGCAATTACTTACCTTTACAAATAAGATTTCCTTCATATGAGTAGCCATATTGGTAAAATCTACAACCTTAATTACCTCCACACAACGGTTAAGCTGCTTCTTAATCTGTTCAAAGGTCATATCATCACTTGTTAAGCTAATGGTCATTCTAGAAATCGTCTTATCCTCTGTCTCACCTACAGTAAGACTATTTACATTATAGGATTTACTGGAGAACAAACCACTGATTCTAGCTAAAACACCGATGTCATTTTCTACATATAGTGATATCCATCTTTTCTTCATGTCTGCTCCTCCTTAATATTCCATTACCATCTCAGTTAATGCTTTTCCACCAGGTACAATTGGAAGCACGTTCGCTTCTCTTTCAATAATAAACTCAATTACCGTAGGACCTTCCTTATTTGCCTTAGCTAAAAGTAAAGCTTCCTCTATCTGGTTCTCCTCGGTAACACGGATGCTTTTTGCATCATAGCTCTCTGCCAACTTAATAAAGTCTGGAGTATATTTTGGACAATACTTATCTGGATTCTTACAATCTCTATAACAACGTTTTCTAAATCTGAGACATGTACTAGAGTAACGATTGTTATAGAACATCTCTTGCCATTGACGAACATTACCAAGATATCCATTGTTAAAGATACAGAAAATAACTGGAATCTCATTTACTACAGCTGTAGCAAGCTCTTGTATATTCATCTGGGCGCCACCATCCCCTGAGATACAGATGATATCCTTATCTGGATTACCAAACTGTGCACCGATGGCTGCTGGCAGACCATAACCCATGGTTCCAAGTCCTCCAGAGGTAAGAAGCTGCTTATTCTCATTAAGTTCTAGGTACTGCGTGGTCCAAAGTTGATTCTGGCCAACATCTGTTACAACAATGAGGTCAGAAAACAATTCATTGATTTTACGAATAATTTTCTCTGCTGTAAGCCCTTCATATGCTTTCATAGTAATAGGATAGTCCTTCTTCCACGCCATAACCTTGTCAATCCATTGCTTTGTCTTTACAGGCTTACACATTTCTAAAAGCTTTGTAATAGCAATCTTGGCATCTGAAACAATTGGGATATCTACTACAATATTTCTGGATATCGAAGCAGAATCTATATCGATATGTATAATAGTGGCATTTTTTGCAAACTCACTTATTTTACCAGTGATACGGTCATTAAATCTCGTACCAATGGAAAATAAGACATCACACTCACTAATGGCATGGTTGGCAGCATAGCTTCCATGTATTCCAATGTTTCCAATATACAAAGGGTGATTAGTATTGATTGCGCCTTTCCCCATAATCGTAGTAATTACAGGAACACCTGTAAGTTCTGCTAGCTTCCTCATTTCCTCTTGGGCTTTTGAGATATTAACTCCTCCACCTATTAGAAATACAGGTTTTTCCGCAGCTTGTAATACAGCTACTGCTTTCTTTAATTGTCCAACATGAACTCCAGTGTTGGGCTTATACCCTCTTATGTTTACTTCCTTTGGATACTCGTCAGAACCATAGCCTTGTTGAATATCTTTTGGAATGTCTACCAAAACAGGTCCAGGCTTTCCTGTTCTAGCTATGTAAAAGGCTTCCTTGATGATTCGCCCTAAATCTTTGCGCTCTCGTACAGTAATTGCATACTTACAGATATTACGTACCACACCTACAATATCCACCTCTTGAAAAGCATCATTTCCAATTAAACTAGTAGGTACCTGACCTGTGAAGCAAACGAGAGGAACACTATCATAATTCGCTGTTGCTATTCCAGTAACTAGGTTAGTAGCTCCTGGGCCACTGGTTACTAGACAAACTCCTACCTTACCTGTTGATCTGGCATATCCATCTGCCGCATGTATGAGTCCCTGTTCATGACGTGGAAGGACTACCTCAATGTCCTCTTGCCCATATAGAGCATCAAATAAATCGATTGCCGTACCTCCTGGATAGCCAAATAGGATATCCACATTCTCTTCTTTTAATGCTTTTACAAAAAGCTCTGCTCCCTTTATTTCCATTCCATTTACCTCCACTTCTTTGTATCGTATAAAGCTATGTCCTATTTAATAAAAAAGCCCTAAGCTATGTTACTAGCTTAGGGCGAATAAAACATCCGTGGTACCACCTAAATTCAGAATTTCTTCTGCACTTACCCAGTACAGACAAAGATCTATACTGTATTCCTGATAACGGTGGAACGTTCCGTTGAAATCTACTAAAGATTGCTCTCGTTTTGTTCACTGCTCAAGGGCTACTTCCACACTGCCTAAGTAAAGACTCGCACCAAACGTCTTCTCTCTGAATACTCGGTTAGTATGTACTCCTCCCTGTCTTCGCATTTCCCTATGAAGTTGACTATGTAGTAAAGTAATTTTATTATTGTCATTATATTACCATTATCAAACTTTTATGTCAACAGAAGAAAAGCAAGCTGGCTTTTTCCCTAAGGAAACGTTGATATACCATAACTCAACAAAAAATATACATAAAATACACAAATTATATTGACAATTCAAACAATTCAGTATATACTATAAAAGCAATGTCGAAAGGCATTCATCTCATAGGGGTGTAGTTCATCGGTAGAATAAGAGTCTCCAAAACTCCAGAGGATGGTTCGATTCCTTCCACCCCTGTCAAAAAAATGGTTATCTTTGATAACCATTTTTTTTGTTATAGGAAAATTCGTGGCAATACTCTTTCTTCTTTATGACAACTTCTTTTGAAATCTCTTAAATAATCCTAAAATCCAAATCACACTTACCACTAAAAAGATTAGTGAAGAAGGATAATGTACATAACGAACAAAATAACCTATCCAAAAGCTTGGGAATACTCCCGCAAGAAAAACCATGTAGCTATCTACAAAGAAAGGTAATAATACTGCTGCTATTAACAAACCACTAAGCTTCATTAATGCCATTCCTTCTACTTTATTTTTAGCAAATCCTACAACCATGATAGACACTACGATGCTTATAATCCCTGACTGTATGATTACAATAATTTTTGTGATAATGTCCATATCTGATATACCACAAAGCATAATTAAGATACCGTCATAAAGTACTGAAATTAGAGTAGGGATACCTAAACGAGAAAGTAAATACCCCTTAGGGCCTAGTGGAGTGACACACAAATACTTGGCCGTGGTATTATCAATTTCTTCAAGCATCACCATTACCCCAGCAAAGGATACTAAAAGTGGAGTCATCATCAAAAGCAACAAATCAAAGAATCGATAGTATGGAGTAAGAATACCTTCCTGATGAAACCAATCACAAAGATATGACTCCAAAATCGGTATTCCAATGCAAAATGCTACCCCCATAAAGATAGGACCCACGATACAGGCGACTACCATAAAATCTTCCCATTCACTTCTTAGAAATTGTCTAAATGCTTTCATTACTGGCATCATAGTTTCCCACCACCCATCTTTTTAAAATATACAGTAGTGGACTTATAAGAAAAGATATAAGACACCATAACCCAAAACATTAAGGCCAAAAGGCATAACATCTCATGCTCTTTTGTACCTTCCAACAACCGAATAGCAGCTACTCCTGGATGAAGCATCCATAAATCGTGTCTTATCACTCCAAATAAGTACAAAATGGCAGGGGAACATATAATGATTTCACAAGGAATGGTTCCTATCATAAATTCATTAAGGGACTCTGTTTTTTGAGCAATTATCAGGGCCCAAAAAGAGAAGATTGCAGAAGACAAGCCAATGGCAGCTGCTGTCCTTATTAAATGCATATTGCCACACACGATACTTAAAATGAGACCTATTAAAATTCCCATAATCATTAGGCTCACAATCTTTGCTACTATGTATTCTCTTATGGTAATTGGTGAAACTGCAAGAGAACAGTTCACTCGTTGACTTTTCTCCAGCAAAACAATAGCACCCATAAAAAACAAGCCCATAGCAGCTGGATCCGTAAAAATTAGTATCGTTCCTGTTATAGTTTTGATCTCCTCTGGTATAACCGACAGTAAAATCACATAGAACAGGATAAAGAATACATACATCAAAACAATACCGTATCTTACAATAAATCGCAATTCCTGCTTAATCAGATTAACCTGCCTCATGATAATCGCCTCCCTGTAACCTCCATAAACACATCTCCTAGAGATTGTTCTTTGGAGTGTATGGTAATTAGACGATTTTCTTTGATTAATTGCATTAAGAGTTGATCTGACCCTGTATGTTGAATCTCGCAACCACCTTTACATTCCTTCTCTAGCTGAAGATAGGTATACTCAATACTGGTAGCTGATTTCTTCATGATGAGATTGTGAGGGCTATCCATGGCTTTTATCTTTCCATCTACGATAAAAGCTACTCTATCACATAGCTCTGTTGCATCCTCCATGTTATGAGTTGTTAAGATGATCGTCTTTCCTTCTGACTTAAGCTTTAAAATAATATCCTTCATAACTCTACTATTAGTAGGATCCAACCCACTGGTAGGTTCGTCTAAAAAGATAATATTGGGATTATGTACAAGGGCTTTAATAAAATTAAGTCTGCTTTTCATTCCCTTAGAATACTCTGAAACCTTCTTATCCCCATCCTGGGTAAGACCTACACTTTCTAAAAGAACTTCTATATTTTGAGTTTGCTTTTCATAAAGAGAAGCAAAAAACGATAGATTCTGCCTAGCAGTTAATTTCTCATATAAAGAGGGAAACTCAAAATCTATACCGATCTGTTGATAAAAACTATTGTTATGCTTCTTTACTTCCACTCCGTGAACCTTAACACTCCCCTTGTAATTGGTTAACATTCCAATCAGTATCTTTTGTAACGTACTCTTTCCCGCTCCAGATGGGCCAAGGAATCCAAATACCTCTCCGTATCCTACCTGAAAGGTAATGTCTTCTATAAATGGTTCCTTGGTATAACTAAACGATACCTTCTCTAACTCTATCATTTTATTCTCCTCCTATTAGTTGAATAAACAAGCCTTTGATAGCTATTTTCATAGCTGCTTTATACTCCTCACCAATCTCTCTCTTATGAAGGAGCATAAAAAACACTCCCCTGAGAGCTGCAGAATATTCTTGTACATTCTTCCCCTCTACTCCAGGAAGGAACTTCATTAGCTGTTCCACCATGTCGTCATCATGAGCAAGATGCTCAGCCACGATTTCAGGTGGTAATTTTCTTATCAGTACTTCCATCTCCCCACTAGTTAGACATTCCATGATACCCGTCTCATCTAACCTAACAAAAATATCAAATACTAGGTTCGTCAATTTCTCTACATCTAGGTTATTCCCTAATTGTTCTACTGCTTCACAAAACTCTTGTTGAAGCTTATCATGCCAGTTCTGTATTACTTGAAATAACAGCACTTCTTTGGATGGATAAAAAAGATAAAAGGTTCCTTTAGGAATATTAGCACGGCGTACTAATTCGTCCACGGTAGTACGTTTTATTCCATAAGTTGCAATACACTTCGCACCATGATGCAAAAGTGCTTCCTGTATTTTCAGACGCTCTTGTTCACTATAGGATTTTGGCATAGGTTCCCTCCTTGCAGACCATTTGACTATTTATGTATTTTTAATCATTATAATATTGTCTTCTATTTATTGTCAATATAAACTTTTTTAGGCAATCATGACCACCCGTAGTGGTTTATTATTTCACATATCTCCGTTTCTCTGTTGAGAAACTCCAATGCGCTCAACAGGCTAAAGCCCATAATAAGAACGTCAGTATTGATACAATGCTGACGTTCTTTTTTTACACACACTAGCCGTCAAAAGGTCTTGATTTCAGGGCTTTTTGACGGCTTTTTTGTTTTCTGCAGTTATAGATTGCAAAGAAAAACCCCATATACGGCGCATATAGTTATATTACACCTTGCACTCGGTAAACGGAAACTTGGGAGTGTGCATAGGGTGTGCACTCGGCAAACGGGAATATTGAGATTATGAGCAGCGACTTCTCTATGTCGCAGCACGGCTCAATGTTGGTACTGTCTTTGATATAAGCAAATAAGCGGTTCTTGTGCTATTGCCGGTTGGTAAAGAGGCAGAAACCGCTCGATTTAAAGGCTTTCTGCTGTCATGGGCTGACAGCGGAAGCTACTTCTTTCGTTTGTAGATAGTGTTATATTTGCTAATTTATTACTTATGCATCAACGAACTCCGAGTCTCATTCTTTGCATGGAGAGTGATGAATTTTTAATATCGGTATAATATTGTTCAATTCCATATGCACGAAGGACTTCATGATCGAATTCAATCCAGTCAGTTTCAGATAGTTTTCTTTCTGTAGTACAAACTCCACGTTGTATATGCTTTACAACTCCGATGAGCATTCTTTGGAGATCGTCAAAGCAACTGTGAAAGCCCTGTTGAGTACATAATACAGAAAAGTAGCCGATGGGCTACCCTTTTGCTTAATAGCAATCAGTTCCCATGAGTCATGTGTCTTAATGTGCATTATTAAGATACTATTTTTTCTTTTGAATATATTGCTTCCAAGCCATGGTAAGTATCATTAATAATACTCCGCTTATAAGCAGCCATACTTTTTTGCTGTAACTGCCTTTTGTCATAGAAAACAGATAAAAATTACCAAAATGCTTATTTCCTCCAACAAAATTCAAAGCATAATATAGAATTGGCAGCATATATCCAACTGCTATATTATTGCTGATCCCATAAGCAGCAAACCCGATTGCACCGATTAGAAGTGCGGAGGCGAATGTACCATATGCTAGTTTTAAAGATATATCACATCCATTCCACTCCATAATATAGATAAATATTCCGATTAAGAATGCCATAAGCACAATTGAAATGAAAATACGAATCAAATAGACAATAATTGAGCTTATATACTTTGACTCTACTGTATCCTTTATTTCTTCATTTTGCTCAGGTGCAAATATCGGTGTTAAGAGTACAATACCAATTAACGATACAAACATTTCAAGGGGTACTGCCGAAGCCTTTGCATCTAATCCTGTAATTCCAAATATGATAGGAGCAAAAATGAGTATCAGGAATACAAGCGCAAATTGTGGCAGGAAATTATGCCTTAAATTTGCTTTTGCGATTTCCGAATATTTTTTTAAAATTACCGTAGACATTAAGTTTGCCCCTCCTTTTCATTTCATAAATTATTATAGTAAGTGCTACAAGCAGAGCAGATAATAAAGTATAAAAAATGCGGTTTACCAACAGAGTTTGTAAGGAGTCCAGATACACCTGTGTATTTCCAAGAGAATTATGACGGGGGGAAAGTACCAGACCATCATATCCGCCATTCAACTGCTTAACGCCTTCAAACATTCCAAAAAACCACCATAAACCTTGAATAGCTATAGCAATAGGAGAATCCGCAAGCTCCGTAAAAAACAAACCGACAGCGGCGGAGGTCATAAGTGTAGGAAGCAGCCAACCTAACGAGTATTTGAAGAAAGCAAGATAATCAATTCTTACTCCACTGTACATTCCGTTCACAGAAACGGTCGCATAAGCAGCCATTAGCAAAACAGGTAACATCATCATGAAAAGCATGGCAAGATAACGGTTGATTACGATAATAGCTGAGGAAACCTTTCGTGTAAAAACGAGCTCACGTATTCTCGCTTTTCTATCCTTTAATCCGATTCCTACAGCCACAAATACCGGCAACAAAGCGACCATCATTCCTAAGTAGTCACAAAACAGCCGGGCATATGCACCTGTTAATTTATCTTCTTCCACAATTTTATTATAATCAGCAAGTGCTTCCTCATAAGTAACAGGGACTTGACCAAAGTTATTTATCAAATGCACTTTCGAGTATTGTGAGCCGCCACCGATAAGTTTATCGGTTTGCTTCATTAATTCTAAAAAATGTTCATAATTTATAGATTCACTCAATGTTACAGAAGATATTTCCGTATCGTTATCACCATTTTCTGTAGTGTCAGGGACATTGAAAACATAATTTCCATTCTCATCCTGTTCCAGTCCGCTGCCATTACCAATCTCTATACTTTGTCCGACAGATTCCACGCCTGCCATTTTAAGCAGTTCACCTTTGGATACACCTGTTAACTCAGATAATATTTGAGCAATTTCAGTTTGCTTTTTATCATTAAGCTTAACATTTTTGTAAAATCCTATAGGATAGGCTATATAGTTGTTTGCACTGAATTCATTTAATAGTGATTTTAACGCTTCCGGCATAATCAGTTCGGGAAGTTCTTCGCTTTTCATGCCATAGCTTTCTTGGTTTGCTTGAGGACTTTCTATTTTGGTGAATTCCGGTATAATCTGTGTATATGAAAAAGCTAATAAAACAACAACAAATATGACATAAGGAATGCTGGTGACTATTTTCCTGCATTCTTTCATGAATAAAGTCATTATAATTCACCTCCGAGTGTGTGCTTCTCAACTCCGTTTTGATGAAGGCACAGCATATAAGCGTCCTCCACATTCGGCTCGCATACATCTGCTTTTATATTCGGTATGTCAATTGAAACAAAGCGAACATTACATGAATTTCCTGTGGTAAGCATGCCGGTTACAATGTAGTTTTGCTTAATAGCGGGAATTTCTTTTTTAGAAACAGTTGTTGTATAAATATTTCCTTTAGCTAATTTAAGTAAATCATTAACTGTGCCATTATAAAGCAATTTACCATCGTTTAATATAGCAATATCTTCACAGGTCGCTTCAATATCTCCTACAATATGGGTAGACAAAATTACAATTTTGTCCTCTGCAATTTCACATAACAAATTGCGAAACCGAATTCTTTCCTCCGGGTCTAGTCCTGCTGTGGGTTCGTCAACAATCAACACCTTCGGATTATGTAAAAGTGCCTGTGCTATACCAAGACGGCGTTTCATACCGCCGGATAATGTCTTAACCTTCTTAGAGCTATGTTCAGAAAGGTTGACTTTTTTCAAAAGCACAGATATTTTTTCTTTTCGTAAATCAGAACTCATTCCTGACAGTATGCCAAGGTAATCCATCACCTCTGCTACAGTCATGCTAGGATACATAGAAAAATCCTGCGGCAGATACCCGATAATTTTCCGGATTTCCTTTGCGTTTTCAATCGGAACTCCACAAATACTTATTTCACCACTTTTCTTGTTCAATAAAGTTGCAAGAGTTTTCATTAATGTTGTTTTTCCTGCACCGTTCCTGCCTAGTAGTCCGAACATTCCTTGTTTAATCGTAAGATTTAATTCATATATTGCTTGCTTACTTCCATAGAATTTGTTTAGATTTCGGATTAAAATCCTGTTTTCTTTCATAAAAACACTCTCCTTGTTTTGATTACAAGAAGAGTATAGAATATAAATATCTACTTTTTATCTACTAGGAAAATATCTAAGAAATGTTGAAAATAGCGATAACTTCGGCGCCGCCAGCTATCAAAGTATTCAATTTCAGTGTACCACCGTGTTTTTCGCAAAGAATTCTGCAAATGTTTAGTCCGAGTCCGAAATGGGACTTGCCAGAATCATTTTGGCCCCGATAAAACGGTTCTGTCGCCTTTTTTAAAGCTTCATTCGAAAAACCGATACCGTCATCCGTTATTGTCATCTTCAATGTTTTCTCTGAACATTCAAGGCTAACTGTTATACCTTCTTTTGCGTATCGTGATGCATTAGAAATAAGATTTTCAAATACCTGTGCTACAATTTCAGAATTTACGGAAATAAATTTATTGCTCGAGTAGGAAATAAAATCAATCTTTTTATCTTGACATAATATTTCTGCGGAATCCTTTAACTGTTCACACAGTCTGTCAAAAGCAATTTTTTTTAAAGTTGGTTCGATCTCATCAAGTTTTTGTATGGAATACATACTTCCCACATAATTTTCAAGTCTTGTAATATAACTATCCATTGTAAAAACGGTTGATAATATCTTGTCCTTTTTTAGCATATCATTGGGTAAATATTTACTTAGAAAATCCGTATACCCTCGGAGAACAGTTAATGGTGTGCGCAAATCATGGGCAAAAGCAGCATTTAGTCGCTTGCGTTCTTCCATGGTTCTCCACATTTCACGGTTATTATGGTCAAGAGAGGATCGCATCTTCTCAAAGCATGCACAAAGCTGACCCATTTCGTCACAGCTATCGTATTGAATCTGAAAATCAAGATTGTTCTCTGTAATACTTTCGGAGGCTTGACTTAAAATTCCTATCGGTTTCTTTAATTTGTTTCGATAAAACAGAAGCGCGGCTACTACAACACATACGCTAAAAAACACAGGGATAGAAAAGGATGTAACAGCATCACATGTTTTTACAATAACAGCATCTTTGGTAGAATACTGTATTTCACCATCAATATAATTGATTATTACACCGGAGCCATTTATTTCATTTGACTTTGTACCATCCAAATAAGATAACATAATTTTTGCTCTTATATCGCTGGCGATATTAATCGTTATTGCTGAAATAGCAGTTGCCAGCAGAAGAAATATAACCACATACAGCATAAACGTCTTTCTGATTGAAAGATTCCTGCATAAACGCTTTATCTTACCCATTTATATCCCACCCCCCATACAGTCTCTATGTGAGCCTTGCTACCTGCACCCATAAGCTTTGCACGAATTCTTCTGATATGTTCTGTAACAACTGAACTGTCGCCCTCACTATCCCAGCCCCAAAGATGTTCATAAATTCTTTCTTTATCAAAAACCTGTCCACTGTTCGTAGATAAGAATTCGACTATTTCGAACTCTTTTTTTACCAAAGGAATAGCTTCATCTTTGTAATATACCAACTTGGCAGAATAGTCGATAACCATTTCATCTTCAAATTTTACCTTACTATTACCAGTTCGACGTTTATCACGTCTTATATGAGCAGAAACTCTCGCGCCGAGAGCGTCAATGCTGAACGGTTTGACAATATAATCATCGCCACCCACACTGAACCCGTTAATTTTATCAGCGTCATCTATTTTTGCAGTCAAAAATAAAATGGGGCAGGAAACAAAATTTCTAATTCGTTTACAAACTTCAAACCCATCCAAATCCGGCATATTTACATCTAGTAATATAATATCCGGTTGTTTTTCTGATTGTTTTATTGCCTGCGCTCCGTCTTTGGCTGTCAATATATCATAACCATTTATCTCAAAATAGTCTTTTAACAGCGAAACAACACCTTCCTCATCATCAACAATTAAAATTTTATCCGGCATATATTATCCCTCCCGACTGATAAACAATTGTATAAAATAATTCTCTATTTTTTATCAACATTTGTTTTCACTCTTGCATCAATAGGTTTTTTCGCATAATTTCTGTACCCGCCGTTCAGAAACCACCCATTTTTCGGATGCTTACTAAATCAACTAATAAAAATTTTATCAGGCAACTGCTAAAACCGCGTAACAATGGGTTGCAATGTTGAATATCCCCTTCTACCCTGCAAGCGTAGGGAGGATTGGGGCCTAAATAATCCGACAGGAAAAGCGTTGAGGAATTTATTGAGATTAATCGGCAGATTGAAAGCACTATCCTGTCCATCAAAGAGAGACTGAAAACTTTTTGATATTCAGCTTCTTTACCGTTTTGGCTCCGTTTTTTTCTTGACAGCTTTTTGATTTATCGCTTATGG
>JAEZQN010000073.1 GCA_023441145.1 Bacillota bacterium | reverse complement strand
GTACATAATGCCCTTCTTTTACATAGTCGTCGAAATAACGGAGATGCTCCATCACATAAAACAACATAGCAAAGGTATGCTGACACACAGAATAGGTCGAATATTCTCGAACATTCGTTACAGGAATTCCTCTTTTTTTCATATATTCCTGGTCTACTGGATTGACTCCTGTTGCGGTGACACACACTAGTTTTAGATTGGACACCCCTTTTAGGGTCCCTTCCTCCAAAGGACTTCTATTCGTAAGTGCGATATCTGCATCCTTTAAACGCTCTTCTATTTGATCATACTTGGTATTATCGTAGAATGTGACCTCTCCTAATTGTTGTAATCTATCAAAAGAGACATCATCTCCTAGAACTGTTTTCTCTAATACTACAATTTTCATAGTGCAATCCTCCTTGTAATCTATTATCAATAAATATACCAAACCTTTTGTATTAGGAAAAGCCCTATCTTATAATGTTGAATTATAAAGTTTTTTCTATATTATAGTAGAAAATAGTTTATCTTGGAGTGTTATTCTCGAATTATCATCTGTACTTATAAATATCACAAAAAGAATCACATATTTTTGCTTTTTACTAGATTGCATTCCACAAATTATTGGGTTACAATCAAGATGTTCTTAGGTTACTTCCTAGAAGTACCATATAAGATGCTTTCAACAATTAAACATATGGAGGAGAATTTTATGAAATTCAAACGCGTTATCGCTCTTGCTCTTGCACTTGTTATGGTAATGGCTACTGCTGCTTGTAGTGACAGTACCAGTACAGAAGGAAACAATGATAGCACTGCGAAGAAGGCTGCTCAGACTGCTATTAAAAAAGAAGACTTAAAGGTTGGCGTAATACATATAGGTGATCCAGCAAGTGGATCCGGATACTCATATACACATGATGTAGGTATTCAACAAATGCAAAAAGAACTAGGCTTAACTGATGCTCAGATTGTTCGTAAAAACAATGTTAATGATGGTGATACTGCTGCCATTAAAAATGCTCTAGAAGAATGTGTTGCAGAAAAATGTCAGATTATCTTTGGTACTAGCTGGGGTTACATGGAGCCTATGGCAGAAATGGCCAAAAAATACCCTGACGTAGTATTCTCTCATGGTACTGGATATACAAGCAATGACACAAATATGAACAACTACTTTGGTCGTATCTACCAAGCTCGTTACTTAACAGGTATCGTAGCTGGTATGAAAACTAAGACAAATAAAATTGGCTATGTAGCTGCTATGGGTAACACAAACTCAGAAGTTACTGGAGGCATCAATGCTTTTGCTATGGGTGTGAAATCTGTAAATCCAACTGCAGAAGTTTATGTAAAGGTGACTAATACTTGGTTTGACGTTACCTTAGAAGGTCAAGCAGCGGAAGCTTTATTAGACGAAGGCTGTGACGTAATCACTCAACATCAGGATACTACTGCTCCTCAGTTAGCTGCTGAGAAGAGAGGTTGCTTTAGTATTGGATATAACTCTGACATGTCCGTAGATGCTCCAAAAGCTAACTTAACTTCTGCTATTTGGAACTGGGGTGTATATTACACTATGGCTACTAAACAAGTATTGGATGGCAAATGGACCAATGAAAACTACTTTGGTGGCATGGATGATGGCTTAGTAGATATTTCTCCATTGACTGCTCTATGTGCAGAAGGTACTCAGGCAAAGGTTGATGAAGTTAAAGCAAAAATTAAAGACGGTTCCTTTAAGGTATTTGAAGGTGAAATCAAAGACAATACAGGTAAAGTACAATGTAAAGCTGGCGAAACAATTTCTGATGCTGACATCACTGGTAACATGACTTGGTATTTTGAAAACGTTACTGTAAAATAAGTCTAAGTTTTATTTAGAAACAAGGGGACTGCTGCAAATAGGGAATGACATTTGTAGCAGTCCTTCTTATATATAAACCTGGAAGGATAGAGGTAAGGTGAATACTGTGAATCAACAATCTAAACAAAATAGTGCCATTGAACTGCATGGGATCTCCAAATCCTTTGGAAATGTGGTGGCAAATAACAATATTAATCTATCCCTAAAAAAGGGCGAAATACTTGCTTTACTTGGAGAAAATGGGTCTGGAAAAACAACCTTAATGAACATGCTATCCGGTATCTATCACCCAGATGCAGGTACCATCAAGGTAAATGGGGAAGAGGTAGTCATAAACTCTCCGGAAGAAGCCATTAAACTTGGAATTGGTATGATTCATCAGCATTTTAAGCTGGTAGATGTTCTAAGTGCCACTGATAATATTATACTAGGCTCTGGCTCCAATGGATTTCTCCTAAAAAAGAATCGTTCCAAACGAATTGAAGAAATTAGTAGGCACTTTGGTCTTTCCATTGAGCCTGACAAAAAAATATATAATATGTCTGTAAGTGAAAAGCAAACCGTAGAAATCATCAAAGTACTTTACAGAAACGCAGATATCCTAATTTTAGATGAACCAACCGCTGTACTGACTCCACAGGAGACAGAGAAATTATTTTCCATTCTACGCCAGATGAGAAATGAAGGTTGTGCAGTTATCATCATTACTCACAAATTGAATGAGGTAATGGCAATCAGCGATCGCGTTACTATTCTTCGTAAAGGCGAAAGCATTACCACTGTAGAGACTTCAAGGACTACCATGAAGGAATTAACCGAGCTAATGGTAGGACATCCTGTAGAACTACATATTGAGCACCCTACTAATGATTATGATGAGAATCTTCTTGAAATTCATCACCTAACCATTCCTAATGAAGAAGGTTTGGATGCCATACAAGATATCAGCTTTACACTTAACAAAGGTGAGATTCTTGGAGTAGCAGGGATTGCAGGCAGTGGTCAAAAGGAGCTTTGCGAAGCCCTAGCTGGATTAATTCCTGCAAAGGAAGGCGCTGTTCTATACAAAAAAGTAAATCTCCTAGGAAAAACTCCTAAGGAAATAATCAACCTTGGAATCAGTATGAGCTTCATTCCAGAAGATCGTCTTGGTATGGGTTTGGCCGCTTCTATGGGCATGGTAGATAATCTTATTCTAAAGACTTATCGCAAAGGAAAAGGTCCTTTTGTACAAAAGGAAGAGGCAAGAGAATTAGCTAAGGAACTAGTACAAAAGCTAGACATTGTAACACCTTCCATTGAAACTCCAGTCCGTCGCTTATCTGGAGGTAATGTGCAGAAAGTATTACTAGGTCGTGAGATAGAATCTCAGCCAAACGTCTTAATTACAGCTTACCCTGTAAGAGGCTTAGACATTAATTCCTCCTATACTATCTATAATGAAATCAATGAGCAAAAACAGCGTGGTGTAGGTGTTCTATTTATTGGAGAAGACTTAGATGTTATGTTAGAGCTTTGTGATCGAATCATGGTCCTTTGCAATGGTAGAATTACTGGTATTGTAAATGCTAAGGATGCCACCAAAGAGGGAATCGGCCTATTAATGACAGATGCCAATAGTACTACGCTTGTAGAAAAGACTAAACTAACACAATATGATGCAAAGGAGAAAAGTGTAGATGATTAATCAATCCTTAACCAAGAAAAAAGAACCCCTAGTAAGAATTGAAAAACGTACTGAATTATATGGATTAAAACAAGCATTGATTATATTCATTGCTCTCCTAGTAGCTCTTTCTGCTGGTGGACTCTTTATTCTCTGCCTAGGGCACAATCCATTTATCGCATATAAAACAATTATCTATGGTGCTTTCTCCAATGCTATTTACATAAAAAGTACCATTGAAATTATAATCCCTCTAGTCATCTTATCTCTAGCAGTAACCCTGGCATTTAAGATGAAATTCTGGAATATTGGTGCAGAAGGTCAGTTTATTATGGGTGCGGTATTTGCTACTTTTCCTGCTCTATTCCTAAACAATATGCCTCATGCGCTACTTCTTATTGTTATGTTTGTTTTTGGCTTTATTGGTGGAGGCTTATTTGGCCTTATTCCAGCTTATTTTAAAAGTAAGTACAACACCAACGAAACTCTGTTTACCTTGATGTTAAACTATGTGGCTTTATATCTAGTAGTCTACTTAAAGGAAGGTCCTTGGAGAGATCCTAAATCCAGCGGTTTCCCGAAGATTCCCTCCTTTATTGATAGGGCTCGCCTTGATACTATATTCAATGTTCATATTGGATGGATTTTTGCCCTTTTATTAGTGGTATTTGTGTTCTTCTATTTAAAGAAGTCAAAACATGGCTATGAAATCAGTGTAGTTGGAGAAAGTGAAAATACCGCCAATTATGCTGGAATGAATGTAAAGAAAATCGTTCTTCGCACTATGTTTATTAGTGGTGGTATCTGTGGTATCGCTGGTATGCTACAGGCTTCTGGCGTTAACTACTGTTTAGATGAAGGTATTGCAAGTGGTGTTGGCTTTACTGCTATTATCATTGCGTGGCTTGCTAGGTTAAACCCAATTGGTATCCTCTTTGTGTCAATTATGTTTGGTATTTTGGAAAAAGGTTGTAATG
>JAEZQN010000022.1 GCA_023441145.1 Bacillota bacterium | reverse complement strand
TCTTATGTGGTGGAACCATACATAGGAAGGCAGGCTTTAGAAGATTCAGGAATTGCCATCTTATTAGCGATGATTTTCATTACATTATATGTATGGATAAGATTTAGGTCAATTGGTGGTTTGTCTGCGGGACTTATGTCCTTAGTAGCCTTAGTTCATGATGTCGCCTTTGTATTCTTTACCTTTGTGGTATTTAGAATTCCTCTAAATGATGCCTTTGTAGCGGTCACCTTGACAATTCTTGGTTATTCTATTAACGACACTATTGTTATGTTTGACCGTGTACGTGAAAATAACAGAAGTGTTGAATATAAAGGACAGGGTATAGATGAGATAGTTGAACACAGTATAACACAGACCTTCTCACGGTCTATCAATACATCCATTACTACCACTATGTGTATCGCTTGTGTATTAGTTATGGCTATACTATTTGGTATAGATTCGATTCGTGTATTTGCATTACCTATGCTATTAGGTTTAGTCAGTGGTTGTTATAGCTCAGTGTTCCTAGCAGGGCCACTATGGGTACGCTGGAAACTGAGAAAGAAGAGGTTATAGAATGGTCGATTCAATTATACAAAACATAACCGATATGATGTCAGGCTCTGTGCCAAAAGAACTGATTGTATTTATTATTTCAATGGTACCAATTTTGGAACTAAGGGGTGGGCTGGTTGCAGCCTCCCTCTTAGATATTGAAATGTATAGAGGGGCGCTGTTCTGCATTATAGGTAACTTGCTTCCAATTCCTTTTATATTATTATTTATTATACCAATCATGAGGTGGATGAAGACAAAGCCAGGTTTTCGATAGGTAGCAGCTTGGTTGGAACGTAAATCAGAAGAAAAAGGGGATAAACTCGGGAAATACGAATTTTGGGGACTATTAATTTTTGTTGGAATTCCTCTACCAGGAACAGGTGCCTGGACAGGTGCTTTAGTGGCTGCCTTCTTAGGGATAAAGTATAAGAAAGCTTTACTTGCGATTACAGGTGGTGTCTTGCTTGCAGCATGTATCATGTGCTTTTTAGCTTATGGAATACCAGCTATTGTGTCCCTGTTTTAGAAGATAAAACTATTCAACTGAAAATATTGAAAGGAACGGGTGTTACTATGACTTTTTTTTCTCTATTAACTTTATTGGGAGGACTAGCATTTTTTCTATATGGAATGACAGTAATGTCAAATGGGTTGGAAAAGATGACTGGAGGAAAACTGGAACGAGCACTACGGAGTATGACTTCTAACCCAGTTAAGGGAATCGCTCTTGGTGCTGGTATAACAATTGCCATACAATCTTCATCAGCCATGACAGTTATGTTAGTAGGCTTTGTAAATTCAGGAATAATGGAACTTAAGCAAACAGTTAGTATCATTATGGGTTCCAACATAGGTACTACATTAACTGCATGGTTATTATCTCTTACTGGAGTTGGAGATGATAATTTCTTCATTTCATTAATGAAACCATCTTCCTTTTCTCCAGTCATAGCCCTAGCTGGTATCCTTATGATTATGCTTTCAAAAAGCACAAAAAAGAAGGATATCGGTAACATTATGTTAGGTTTTTCTATCTTAATGTTTGGTATGGATCTTATGGCACAAGCGGTGGAACCATTAAAGGATATGCCAGAGTTTACACAAATTTTAACTTACTTTAACAATCCAATCTTAGGTGTAGCTACTGGTGCAATCTTTACAGGAATTATTCAAAGTTCAGCAGCTAGTGTAGGTATCTTAATAGCTCTTTCTGGTACTGGATTTATTACATATGGTATGGCTATGCCGATTATATTTGGTCAGAATATTGGTACGTGTGTTACAGCATTATTGTCTAGTATCGGTGTAAATAGAAATGCAAAGCGTGTAGCAATTATACATATTAGTTTTAATTTAATAGGAACTATTATATGGTTATCCATCTTCTATTTATTAAATTATTTTATTGGTTTTGCTTTTGTAAAACTTCCAATTAATGAAGTCGGAGTTGCAGCTATTCACAGTATCTTCAATGTATGTACCACAGTATTATTATTGCCGTTTATGAAACATTTGGAGAAGCTATCAAGATGGGTGATTAAGGATAAGAAGGATGAGAAGCAACTGGCCAACGAAATTGCGTTCATTGACCAGCGCTTACTTGCGACTCCATCGGTAGCAATTGCAGAATGTGAAGCAAAGGTTAAGGAAATGGCTGGTGTAGCACATAATGCAATTAAACAATCGATTAGCTTACTGACCAAGTACTCTGTTGAAAAATGTGAAGCAGTAAAGTTAAGTGAAGAGCAAATCGATCATTATGAAGATATTCTAGGCACTTATTTGATTCAGCTAAGTGGTAAGGAACTAACTGATCGTGATAGCCAGAAGATAAATAATTTACTTCATGTCATTGGAGATTTTGAGCGTCTTGGTGATCATGCGCTTAACATAATGGAACTAGCAGAAGAGATTAATAAAAAACAGCTTGCATTTTCCGATTATGCAAGAGCTGAGTTACAGGTTATGGAAGGTGCAGTTTTAGAGATTTTAGATAATACTATTTCAGCATTCTATAACGATGATTTAAAAATGGCTAAGGAAGTTGAGCCATTAGAAGACGTAATTGATGAGCTGGAAGAGAAATTAAAGAACCGCCATATTAAGAGACTTCAGGATGGTGCTTGCAGTATTACCCAGGGCTTTGTATTTGTAGATTTACTTGCTAATTGTGAAAGAATCTCTGACCATTGTTCTAACATAGCGGTTAGTATGATTCAGACACATGCAGCAAGCTTTGAGATACATGAATACCTAAATAACCAAAAAACGTTACTCGACAAAGATTTTATTGAAACAAGAGAACGATATAGAGAGAAGTACGCACTATAATATAATGAAAGAAGCTTAGACAGTTAATTGTCTAAGCTTCTTTGTTTTATAGGTTTTTATAGGGGATGAATTATTTAAAAGCACATAGAGTAATAATATAGAAAATGGTATAATAAGTGAAATGTTACTGATAAATGCTGCTAGATAATTAGCTGGAAAGGGAGAAGCATAATGAATATATTATTAACCGCTTTTAAAGGCCACAATAATTCCTCAAAAGTGTTATTAGATTTAATCTCCTCTAAACGGGGAGTCGATGAACTATATTTGGATAATAATTTTCAGAAATGTGAATCCCAAATGAATTATCAACTTGATAGAAAGAGATATGATACTATATTTTCCTTTGACCAAATGGCTGATTGTGATCAGATTATAATAGAGACTTCAGCTAAATTGGATGGTAAGACTTTTTTAACCACTTACTCAGTGGATGCCTTGTATCAATTTCTAAAAGATGAAAATTATAAAGTAGAATTATCAAAGAGTGCAGGAACCGATTTAGCCAACCACATATATGCAGTGGGATTGGAACGAATAGCAAAGGATTTATTGACAACCCAGATGGTTTTGCTTTATATTCCGAGTTTAAGTAGGATTGATATATTAAAATTAGCGAAACATTTATCTTTTTATTTCAGTCACTTAGGATAAGAAATAAATAATTTTTGTTTTTTTAAAGATATATTGGAAAATAAGACAGATTGTGGTAAAATAGATACGTTAATGTTATTATTTAGTTGTTTACCTAACAAGGTGAAGGAATATATAGTTATAGGAGGAAAATATATGGGGTTTTTTAAGGATTTTAAAGATGATTTTTCCCAAGCAGTAAATGAGTTGCTACCAGATGATGTTATTACTGAGAGTGACGAAGAACTCCTTTTTCAGGATGATGACTTAGTGAATACCCTAGAAGATATAACTGTGGAAAAGGATGTAGATGATTTGGAGATACCTGCCTCGGACCTAGAGAGAACAGACAAGATTGATGCTAATGTAGAGGCCTTTTTAAAGAAGGTGAAGGCCTTAGATGAAGGCAAGGACCTAGAGGAAGACATGGATTTTAAGTTGGATGATGTAATGGAATCTGATGAAGATATGATCTTTAAAGATGCTATGGTAGATGTTCAAGAGGAAGTGTTTGTAAGTGATGGTCCTGATGTAAGTTTTAGTGTAGGTGAGGAAGATGATTTACTAGAAACGATCCAGAGTCATGATGACTTAGAAAGTATGAATCTTGCTGATGCCATTAGCGAAGCAGAAGTAGATAATATTATTAGTTCTATAGATAATGAGGAGGACAAGATGATAACAGAAATAGCGAATGAAAAAGACCAAATGGAGGATGTAGTTGGACTTCAGGAGATAAGAGAGGAAAGGACCGTTAACAGTTCAGAGGTTACTGTTATAGGAAAGAACACCGTAATCAGCGGAAATATTAGTGCTGGTGGAAGTCTTGAAGTGTATGGTAAGGTTGAAGGCGATATCGACTGTGGTGGAAAGCTTTCTATCAATGGTGTTGTTAAGGGAAATTCTAAGGCTCAGGAAGTATTTGTTAATGCAAAACGTTTAGAAGGAAATGTAGAAAGCTCTGGAAATATAAAAGTAGGACAGGGTACTGTAATTGTTGGTGATGTTAGTGCAACTGCTGGTGTTATAGCTGGAGCTATTAAAGGTCAGATTGATGTTAAGGGAGCTGTTGTTTTAGATTCTACAGCAATAGTAAAAGGTAATATAAAAGCAAAATCAGTTCAAATCAATAACGGTGCAGTGGTAGATGGTTACTGTTCCTTAGTTTATGCAGAGGTTGATTTAGAAAATGTTTTTGATGAATAAGTAGTAGTACATAGTAAATATTTAAAGGCTATTGTAATAAATAAAGGTTTATTACAATAGCCTTTTCTTGATGAGAAAAATGTGTTACAATATGTAAAGTTCTAAGAATTGGATAGGTAGAAAGGATGTTTTGGATGGATAAAGCTGGTAATACTAATAATGAATTACTAAGTCAACAGCAGCGTAATGAGATTATCACTACGATAAAATACACAAATGTTTCTTTTGGCACCCTAGGGTTTTTTTATGATGTAAGAAGGCTTATGAGTGACAAATTATTAAGCAATGAAACAGGATTTGATGCTGTGAACTTCACCGTAGGGAAGGAACAGGGAGTTGTTAAAAAGTTAAGTAAGGCGTTACTTGGTGATTCCCGCATAGTGAACTGCTTAGAAGAAAGTTCTACAAGAGTAGAAGAGTTAGACGGTTTTTTAAAGTCAATTCAAGTGGTAGGAAATGCTCTTGAGAATAAAGTAGTGATTGGTCAGGAGTTAAAATGCCAAGTGTATCTAGAGTTACCACGTGGAAACCGTGTTACAATCAATGAGGCCAATCTTTTAAAGGGCACAGAATTTGTAGTACAGAGCAAATACAATATATATAATACGGAAGGCTTTACCCTTGCCTTTGTAACGGATCAATGGAAGGTTTCCATTGTGCCAGAAGCGAAGGATGGAATGAAGGGCTCTGGAGAAGTATATCTTTATGTAGCGGAAGGCAATATAGTGAGAAGATATCTAGCATCAAGCTTTTTTGATGTAACTCCTGTATTGATGATGTATAAGGGCTAGATGCTAAAATTTGTTGAAAAACAGTTTGATTTATTATATAATTAAATGCAGGCTGTATATAGCAATAATTTACTATTTTCATGATGGTAAATACGTGAAAGATAACTTACAGGATAAAAGATCCATATAAGTATAGAAAGGCATGAGTAGACTGTGGAGAATTATAAGAGAGTATTTCTTAAGCTAAGTGGAGAAGCATTAGCAGGTGATAAAAAGACAGGATTCGACGAAGAAACTTGCATTAAGGTTGCAAAGCAGGTAAAAGTATTAGTCGATGGTGGAATTCAAGTAGGTATTGTAATTGGTGGAGGTAACTTCTGGAGAGGAAGAACTAGTGAAACCATTGATAGAACAAAGGCTGATCAGATTGGAATGTTAGCTACAGTAATGAATTGTATCTATGTATCTGAGATTTTCAGACATGTAGGAATGAAGACACAGATTTTAACACCATTTGAATGTGGTTCCATGACGAAGTTGTTCTCTAAGGATAGAGCCAATAAGTATTTTGATAAAGGTATGGTTGTCTTTTTTGCAGGTGGTACTGGACATCCTTATTTTTCAACAGATACGGGTATTGTCTTACGTGCTATAGAGATGGATGCTGATGTGATTCTATGTGCGAAAGCGATAGATGGAGTGTATGACAGTGATCCTAAGAAGAATAAAGCTGCACAAAAATATGATGAGGTATCTTTTGAAGAGGTAATAGAGAAGAAGTTAGCAGTGATTGATTTGACTGCATCTATTATGTGCTTAGAGAATAAAATGCCGCTTTTAGTATTTGGGCTGAATGAAGAAAATAGTATTGTGAACTCTGTTTCTGGAAAGTTCTCTGGAACAAGGGTTACTGTATAAATTGTAACAAGGATTTTTGGAAGAATATCAATTAGGAGGGTTCAAAATGGATTCAAGAATCGAACAATATGAAGTAAAGATGAATAAAACAATTGAAACACTTAAGGAGGAGTATGTATCCATCCGCGCTGGACGAGCTAATCCACATATTCTTGATAAAATTCGTGTAGAATATTATGGACAGCCATCTTCATTGCAATCAGTTGCTAATGTATCTGTTCCAGAACCTAGAGTGATTATGATTCAACCATGGGAGAGCAGCTTAATTAAAGAGATTGAAAAGGCTATTTTAGCATCTGATGTAGGTATTACTCCTTCTAATGATGGTAAGACAATTCGTCTTGTATTCCCTGAATTAACTGAGGAAAGACGTAAGGAATTAGTGAAGGATGTTAAGAAGAAGGCTGAGAATGCAAAAGTTGCAATTCGTAATATCCGTAGAGACGCTAACGATTCCTTAAAGAAGATGAATAAGGCTAGCGAGATTACAGAGGATGAATTAAAGAGTTTGGAAGATAAGACCCAGAAAATGACTGACAAATTTGTTGCTGAGATTGAAAAGACTATGGAAGCAAAATCAAAGGAAATCTTAACCGTATAAGCTTTCTGACCATAGGGGCGTATTTTGCGAACGCAAAATACGTCCTTCTATTAATATAGGAGGATTACAATGGCAACCAGAAGCAAACTTGATGAATTACTGATACCAAAGCATGTTGCTATTATTTTAGATGGGAATGGTAGATGGGCGAAAAAACGCTTTATGCCAAGAAATTATGGCCATGCACAGGGCAGTAAGAATGTTGAACGGATTTGTGAAGAAGCGTACAATATGGGGGTAGAATACTTAACAGTGTATGCCTTTTCTACAGAAAACTGGGGAAGACCTCAGTCTGAAGTGGATGCTTTGATGAAGCTTCTTCGGAATTATATGAAGGACTGTGTAAAGACCACCACAAAAAATAATATGCGTGTCCGAGTATTAGGTGATATTGCTGCTCTAGATGAGGATTTAAGGGAAAGTATCCGTGAGTTAGAGCGTATTAGTGCATCAAACACAGGGCTTAATTTTAATATTGCACTCAATTATGGAAGTAGAGATGAGATTCTTAGAGGAGTAAAGAGGGTAATTGAGGATTATGATAAAGGGTTAGTGAAGCTAGAGGAGATAGATAGTGAGCTGTTTTCTGGTTACTTGGATACAAAAGGGATTCCAGATCCTGACTTACTAATCCGTACTAGCGGAGAACAAAGATTGTCTAACTACCTATTATGGCAGTTGGCATATACAGAATTCTATTTTACAGATGTACTTTGGCCAGACTTTGACAAAAAGGAATTAATAAAGGGCATTGAATATTATAATAGCCGGGATAGAAGATACGGTAAAGTTTAGGGGGACATAACATGTTTGTTACACGCTTAATCAGCGGGATAGTTTTATTGGCAATTATGGTTAGTACTGTTATATTAGGTGGGGATATATTATTTGGTTTAGTAGTGTTAATTAGTCTTATTGGCCTTATGGAATTATATCGGGTAGTTAATATTCATAAGACAGTACTGGCGCTTGCTGGATATCTAGCTACTTTGGCATTGGATTTTTCAATCTACTTTGGTTATTCAGATTGTATGTTTTACACAATAGTTGTATTACTTTTGGTAGTGATGTCAATTTATGTTATTTTATATCCGAAATATAAATCAGAGCAAATTGCCATGACAGTATTTGGATTTGTATATGTGTCCATTATGTTATCTTATTTATATCAACTTAGAATGTTAGATCATGGCGTGTATCTCATTTGGTTAGCTTTTATTGGAGCTTGGGGTTCTGACACTTGTGCATACTGTGTTGGTATGTTGATTGGAAAGCATAAGCTTCCAAGTCAGTTAAGCCCTAAAAAATCTATTGAGGGATGTATCGGTGGTGTTATTGGCGCTGGTTTAATTGGATTTATTTATGCCACAGTATTTAAAAGCCATTTGACTACTATTGATTATCCACAGGTAAGTCTTGCTGTTATAGGAGCTGCTTCAAGTGTTCTTTCACAGATAGGTGATTTGGCTGCATCTGCAATTAAGAGAAATCATGGTATTAAGGATTATGGAAAATTAATTCCTGGCCATGGGGGTATTTTGGATCGTTTTGATAGTATAATATTTACCGCTCCTATTGTTTACTTACTTTTAATGACAATTCTATAAGGGACGGTCTTGCAATTAGTATATTAACAGTTAGGAAGACAAAAAATGAAAAAAATAGTTTTGCTAGGTTCTACAGGTTCCATTGGAACTCAGACTTTAGACATTGTTCGTTATAATAAGGATATTCGCGTAACTGCAATGGCAGCTGGTAGCAATATTGTAAAGTTAAAGGAACAAATAGAGGAATTTATGCCTGAGGTGGTATGTGTCTACGACCTTAAGAAGGCAAAAGAATTAAAGGCTCAGCTTTTAAATCTACCCGTTAAGGTAGTATCAGGAATGGAAGGCCTTATTGAATGTGCCACCATGAAGGATGCTCAGATAGTGGTGACTGCTATGGTAGGTATGATAGGAATACGACCTACTATTGAGGCGATTAAGGCAGGAAAAGATATCGCCCTTGCCAATAAAGAGACGCTGGTCACTGCTGGTCATATTATTATGCCACTTGCTAAGGAGATGGGAGTAAAAATACTTCCTGTAGATAGCGAGCATTCTGCTATTTTTCAATGTATCAATGGGGAAAATAGAGAGGAAATAAGTAAGATTATACTGACTGCTTCTGGGGGGCCATTCCGTGGTAGAAAGAAGGAAGAGTTAGAGCATATACAGGTAGAGGACGCCCTAAAGCATCCCAACTGGGCAATGGGACAAAAGATTACCATTGATTCCTCTACTATGGTCAATAAAGGACTAGAAGTAATAGAGACAAAATGGTTATTTGGTCTTAATCTAGACCAAATTGAAGTAGTAGTACAACCACAAAGCGTGATTCATTCTATGGTGGAGTTTGCTGATGGGGCTGTTATGGCACAACTAGGGACTCCCGATATGAGATTGCCGATTCAGTATGCACTCTATTATCCAGCAAGAAAAATGCTACCAGGCGAGAGACTTAACTTCTATGAATTAAATGGTCTTACTTTTGAAGCACCTGATATGGAGAATTTCCCAGCTCTTAAGTTAGCTTATGAAGCAGGTAGGAGGGGCGGAAGCATGCCAACGGTGTTTAATGCGGCCAACGAACGGGCAGTAGCGATGTTTCTTAATCGCCAAATCGGATATTTGGACATCGTAAGGATTATCGAACAGTCCATGAGAACGCTTGATTTTATAGAGGAACCACATCTTGATGAAATTCTAAGAATTGAACAAGACACATATGATTTTATTAACAGTACCTGGAAGGATAAGTGTTAAAAAAATAGGATATAGGAGGGTTACATGAAGATAATCATTGCATTACTTGTATTTAGTATAATAATTATATTCCATGAACTAGGGCACTTCCTTCTAGCAAAAAAGAATGGAATTAAGGTAAATGAATTTTCCCTTGGTATGGGACCTCGTTTACTAAGTCGTCAGGGGAAGGAAACTAGGTATTCTCTAAAATTGTTCCCAATTGGTGGTTCTTGTATGATGCTTGGAGAGGACGAAACCTGTGAGGATGAAAGAGCTTTTAATAAGAAGGGAGTTTGGGCTAGAATCTCTGTAATTGCCGGAGGGCCTATTTTTAACTTCATCTTAGCCTTTATCTTAGCAATGTTTGTGGTTGGTTTGACAGGTATCGATAAGCCAGTTGTTACAGGCGTGCAAGAAGGCTTTGCCGCAGAACAAGCGGGTCTTAAAGAAGGGGATGTGATCACTAGTATCAATGGTTCTTCTGTAGATATAGGCAGGGATATTAGTGTATATCTTCAATTTCATCCAATCGAGGATAGCGAACCAATCGATATCACATATAAGAGAGATGGAGAAAGTCATAAAGCTACGTTAATCCCTACTAGTTATGAAAAATTCCTTTTAGGCTTTGGTTACGATGGAGGAGACAATCCATGTGAAGTTACATCTATAACTGAGAATGGTGCTTTTGAGTCAGCAGGAATGAAGAATGGTGATATACTGGTAGCTGTTGATGGTCAGCCTGTGAAAACGGGTGATGATCTTGGTGAGTATTTTACGAAATACCCACTTACTAGTAACCCTGTGAAGATTACTTATCAAAGAGATGGGAAAGAGAATACGATAGAAATTACTCCAAAGTCAAGTGGTACTATCTATACCC
>JAEZQN010000397.1 GCA_023441145.1 Bacillota bacterium | reverse complement strand
CTATATGAGAGTTGCTTTATATCAGTGGCATTCATCTCTACAACTGGTGACTTCATTTCTCCTGCAACTTCTACAATCACTTCTAAAGCTTCCTTTTGGTCCTTATCTACAATAACTGGCACGAAAGGTTTTATAATGCCCGCTTTTTCTCTAGCAATTTCCTGTAGCGTATTACCTAGATACTCCATATGATCCATACTAATGGAGGTAAAAACACAGGCAAGGACACGTTTAACTACATTGGTGGCATCTAGTCTTCCACCCATTAAAGTCTCTAAAACTACAACCTCACACTTTTGTCTAGCAAATTCTAAAAAGGCCATGGCTGTTTCCATCTCATAATAGGTGGGTTGGCTAAAACCTTCTTCTACCATTGCCTCAGAGGCTAGCTTTATTCGTTCTATATGCTTTGCCACTTGCTCTATGTTAATATGAGCCCACGTTTTATCAAGCCTAGAGACCTGAATGCATTCCTCATATTCTTGTACTACTGGGGAGATATAGCGTCCCACCTTATATCCCGAACACACTAATACATTAACAATAAAGGCACAGGTAGAACCCTTTCCATTTGTTCCAGCTACATGAACAAATTGTAGTGTATCTTGAGGGCGTCCTAGTCTATTGAGTAGCTCTGTAATGGTTTCTAGACCTAGTTTACTTCCAAGACTATTCACCTGTTTCATATATGCTCTTGCTTCTACATAGTCCATATCATTCTCCTACTTACCATACATAATCATATCTATTCAATAAAACACTACTGTTCATTGTATACTTGAAATATATAGAATTTCAAATAGGAAGATTCCTCTGCTGCCCACAGGATTGGATGATCTGGGGATTGCTGTCTGTATTCAATCTGTCGTAAACGTTTATGTGCTGCTCTTGCTGCTTGCCCGATGGTCTGAGTAAATAGCTCTGGAGTCATAAAGTGTGAACAGGAACAGGTAGCAAAAAATCCTCCGTCTTTTATAATCTTTAGAGCACGGTAATTGATTTCACGATAACCCTTTACTGCATTTTTAACAGAGTTACGAGATTTCGTAAAGGCTGGTGGATCAAGGATAATTACATCATAGGTCTCTCCCTTAGACTCAAGCTCTGGCAGTAAATCAAAAACATCAGCACATACAAATCTCACTCGGTCTTCTAGTCCGTTTAACTTTGCATTCTCTGTAGCCTGAATAACTCCAAGCTCAGAAGCATCTACCCCCACTACCTCTTTTGCACCACCAAGACCTGCATTTAACGCAAAAGAGCCCGTATGTGTAAAGCAATCTAATACCTTAGCTCCATTACAAAGTTTTTGCATGGCAAGTCGATTGTATTTTTGATCTAGGAAAAAGCCTGTTTTCTGTCCTTCTGCCACATCCACATAATACTTTACTCCGTTTTCTTCAATTAACACTTTCGTATCAAAAGGATCTGAAAGAAAGCCCTTCACTCTCTCCATACCCTCTTGAAGGCGGACTTTAGCATCACTTCTCTCATAGATTCCACGAATCGTAATACCATCTTTACTAAGAATCTCTACTAAGATACTTAGAATTTCCTCTTTGTATTTATCTATACCAAGAGCTAAGGATTCCACTACTAAAACATCATTAAATTTATCCACTACAAACCCAGGAAAGAAGTCTGCTTCGCCAAAGATTACTCTACAACTTTTGGTATCTACAGTAGCCTTTCTATAATCCCAAGCAGCCTGTACACGATTTACCCAAAACTCCTTATTAATCACTTGCCCCTTTTTCCTAGTCAACAAGCGTACCCTTATCTTAGAAGCAAGATTCATAAAGCCAATCCCCATAAAATACCCATCAAAATCCTGTACCTCTACAAGCCCACCATTGTTAAACTCTCCGGTAACCTCAGCGATTTCATTGTCAAAAATCCACATGCCACCAGCTTTTATCGTTCTACCTTCTCCTTTTTTTAAAGTAACCGTCGTTTTTTCCATTCTCTTCTCCTATTATCAACTGACTTCGTATTCATAAGCTATTGTATGCCTACTATAACATTTGGTCAAGAAGGTTACAGTATGCTTTTGCATCATTATTACCATATATTTTCAAATGGATTTTAAAAAATAAGAATAACCACACCTCACATTCAAATACTAAAGCTATGAAAAAGAATCTACTTACCAATTTTATTATTTGTGGTTCCTTAGGCTGGTGTTTGGAATGCTTCTGGACAGGATTAAGTGCCATCGTAAAGCATAAAGATCCTAAGCTTCTTTGTTCCACCTCTGTTTGGATGTTTCCCATCTATGGTCTAGGTGCCTTAATCAAACCAATAAGTACCTTGTTGGGCAGGACTAATGCCATGATAAGAGGAGGCGTTTACACCATTGGCATCTTCTTGACAGAGTATTCATTAGGTACTCTACTAAAAAAATATAAGGCTTGCCCTTGGGACTATTCCAAATCAAAATACAACTTTAGAGGAGTAATAAGACTTGACTATGCCCCTCTATGGTTTATTGTGGGCTTACTATTCGAAAAAATTTTAAAGTTGCCTGCTAAAAATGCAAAAAGATGACTTTATACTATTTTTTGATTTGTGCACCTTGCATATAGGAACTACCATATGCTGGTAATGCTGGTTTTATTTATCATTATTGGTAACAATGTTGTGTTGCTTTATCGTGCTAAATCGTTAAAAATAGTACCTAGTAACGCAGAATTTAGTCGAATTTTGCATTATATATTAAAGGAATGGGTGGATATTTATGAAAAAACGAAATGAAGCTTCAAAAAAAGTTTCACTAGTGGAACGTATTGGTTCAAAGATTCCAGATCCAGTGGTAATCTTTATCTTCTTATTCGTCATTATCATGTTAGCAAGCGCATTGCTTGGTGGTAAAACCTTTAGCATGATGGGTAATGATGGACAAGACGTAACATATGGTATTAAAAACATGTTTACAACAGAGAACATAAGATGGCTTTTCGATAATGCTATTCTAACTAACTGGGTAGGCTATGCATCCGGTATACTAGGTGTAATCCTAATTGTTATGTTTGGTATTGGTATTTCAGAAGAGTCTGGTCTCCTTTCTGCTTTAATCAGAAAACTTGGTGGAAATATCTCCGACCGTTTTCTTCCTTACTTACTTGTATTTTTAGGTATTATGAGTAATATTGCCTCTGATGCAGGGTATATTATCTTAATTCCTCTTGCTGGTCTTCTTTATCTCGGACTAAAGAAAAACCCTCTTATCGGTATGTTTGCAGCTTTTGCAGGTGTATCTGCGGGCTTTAGTGCTAACTTAATTCCAGCGACTGTTGTTGACATTCTTGTAGGTAGAAATGCTCAGGGCTTTGCAAATGCACAGAACGTGCCTTTTGTATCTTACCTAGGTAAGAACCTTAATGCATTTACTATGCACTACTTCTTTATGGTAGCCTCCACTGTTTTATTAGTTGTTCTTGGTGGATTTATTACAAACAAATTCATTCGTCCTAAGTTTGAAAAAATGTCCTATGATATACCAGACGATGTTGATATCAGTGAATTTGGGGTAACAGACACCGAGAAAAAAGGCTTAAGATGGGCTTTAATAGGTTTCCTTCTATCCTTAGCTTTCTGCATTATTTTAGCAGTTGGTCCACTTAGAAGCTATGTGGATTCTACTACTGGGGATACCGTAACACCATTTTTAGAAAACATCATCCTATTAATCACCTTCATCTTCTTTATGAGTGGTGCATTCTATGGATATGCTACAAAGAGATTTACAAAGCTACAGGATGTTATTGAAGCAATGGCGAAACAAGTTGGTACCATGGGCTATGTTATCATCTTAACCTTCTTCAGTTACAACACCTTAGCATTACTTTCCTATACAGGACTTGGAACCTATATCACTTACCTAGGAGCACAGCTTTTAGAAAACCTAGGCTTAAATCAAAGTCCAACCCTATTAATTATTGCCTTTATCATTATCACTGCAATTATTAACTTATTCGTGGGAGGCTTAACCTCCAAATGGTTATTGCTTGGACCAATTTTCATTCCAATGCTATACAATGCTAACCCTAATATGACTCCTGATGTTGTGGCTGCTGCTTATCGTTTAGCAGACTCTTCTACTAACATCATTACTCCTCTTATGAGTTATGCGGGTATTGTTTTAGTATTTATGAGAAAATACAAAAAAGACTTTAATGTTGGTAACTTAATCGGGGCGATGTTCCCATATTCTATCGCTTTCATCATATCTTGGACGATTCTGTTACTCATCTTTATAAACTTTAGAATTCCTCTTGGATTCTAGTAAAAAAGGGCTGTTGTACAAAATTATGTAACAACAGTCCTTTTCTTATTTCTAAAAGTTATTACCATTCCAACCCCAGTTCTCTATCTCCTGATAGGTCACATAGATCTTATCCCCTGGAATACCAAGCTCCTCATTAAAAATGGAACAAATCGCTCTAGTAAGGTTATCATAAGCCTTTTGATTTGCAGCACCAAAGATTTTCACTTCCACAAAAGCCATTTTTTCGAACTTTTGTCCCTTAAAATATAAAGTGTACTGTTCCTCAAACCCAACCATTAACCAGTTCTCACTTTTTCCCGGAATTAGCTCAATGGCCTTTCCTAATTTCACTTTAATACTCTCCTGCTTTTCTTCGCTTAACTTTACACTAACCTTTGCATTTATAAATGGCATACAAACGCCCTCCTTATTACTACTATTGGTATTCTACAAGTATTATACCAGAATTCAACATGGCAAGCTATAACTGGTAATTAAATACCCTTTGTTTTATTATATCCCAATGGATATTTTCCATAAAGGCATTGATGTACTTCGCCTTATCAATGCCATATTGTATATTATAGGCATGTTCATACATATCTAATACTAAGATTGGTAAGGATAGTACAGCAT
>JAEZQN010000316.1 GCA_023441145.1 Bacillota bacterium | reverse complement strand
CATATATATAGGAGGCTTACTATGGTATTTAGTAAAAGATTAAAAATGCTTCGTCAAAAGCATAGAATTACCCAAGGGGAACTAGCAGATATCTTAAGCTTAAAACCAACCGCCATTTCAAATTATGAATCTGAACGTAATGAACCCTCTTTTGATAAATTGATTGCCTTATCAAAGTATTTTGATGTTTCCTGTGATTACCTACTAGGTGTTACTGACTCTTATCTTCCCATTGGGGGTGAAGTTCTTGACCGAGAGATTGTAGAATTCTTTCAACTTTATCAACAGCTCTCTAGCGAAAGTGTAATGGAGCTTACTAGCTTTGCCAAGTATTTAATTTATAAACAATCCTCATCCTAATTAATTATCTTTACAAGAATACCATTTATATAAAAAGACATAACATAGAGTAGCAATCAGAAACTGATTTTTGCTTCTTATAATTATAATGCTTCTCCTGTTATGTCAATTTAATATACTATTTTATTGTAACGATACTAACGTCCACAGCACTGTTTGTATTTTCTTCCACTACCACAGGTACAAGGATCGTTTCTTCCGATTTTCTTCTCTTTTACTATGGTTCCAGATTTTCTCTGAGTTAGGAATAATTCTTTTCTGCGATCTTTTGTTAATAGATTGTCCCATGCAGGAAGCTCATATAACCAATCAGCCTTAGCCTCACACATATTATAATACAATTTCTCTAAATCCAAATCTAAAGTAACAACAGTATCTTCCTCCATTTCCTCAACAGGATTAGGATTCTTCAGACTATCATTAACTCCATCTAAGAAACCAACCATAATGGACAAATCAAGATTGTATTTATCAGCTAACTCTTTCACTGTACCAGTAACAACAGTATCTGGTGCTGCTAATAACTGTTCGTATACGCCTTTTTCCAGATTGAAATAATTGGCCCAGAACAATTGTCCCGCCTGAGTATTCATATCCTGATTATAAGCGTTTTCTCTCCATTGGGTTAATAAACTCATAATGCTCTTCCTTTCTAACAACAAGCCTTTCGACATATTCCAATAAACTTTTCAAAGTATAGCATACACTCTTTATCTACGCAATAACAATTTTTATAATAATTTATAAATTTTATTAATAATGGTGAATAAAACATGTTTTTTGAACCCATACTATTATTAATCTAATAAATGATTTACAAAGAAGTAAAGAATTTATTGGAGATTACAAATCGCGTATGCTCTTTATATAATTGGATCCCCCCTCCAATTATAGCAGCAAAATACAAATGAAAAATTAAATACTTATCCTCCCCTTTTTTAAACAGCCCCGTAGCATCCCCTGCGGGGCTGTTTTCGTTTCTAATCTTCATTTTAATGATTTGTGTCTGTAAACTATTTTCAGCATGATATCCTTTACGAAATCAAATACTATTTGTATGACCATCAACCAAAGCCTACTGTAATGAAAGGAGATCCTATGAATAAAGTACACTATACTATCACTGGTTTGCAGAATTCTACCGTAAAAACCCAGTTAAAAAATGCACTAAATAACATGGACGGCATTTCTATGGTAAACGTAGATATGGGTAGGAGTTCCATCGAAGTTGGATATAACGAAGCAACTGATGAAAATAGTATAAAATCTTGTATTGAAAACGTAGGATGTAAAATCGAATCCATTTAGAGAAAGGTGTGGACTTATGAATAGTAAAGATATAAGTACTAGCAATAAAAAAGAAGGAAATGGAAATGGCAATTCCGTAATTAACAATTATGAGCACAAAAAAGGATCTAGCAGTAACTATGTCAGCGGTGACTCTGGTGGCTCCTCTTCAAGTCATAATTTTAGTCAACAAAATAAGTAATAGAGGTATCTAACACGTAGATGTTCTCTTCTCCTTTTCTGGCCCTGTATTTATCACACAGGGCTGTTTTCTTATGACATATTGTTGCAGAAAACTCCTTAGTACCTTATAATGAGAAAAGAATCAACTTTATTACCAGTGAAATAAGGAAAGGATTTAATCAATGGGAAAAACCAAACGTGTACTAGCCTTAATCGGAGTAGTTCTCTTACTCGGCTGCTATATTACCACCTTTATTGCAGCAATCATAGATTCTAAAGCAACGGAAGGTCTTTTTATGGCAAGTCTCTTTTGCTCCATAGGCCTTCCAGTGATTCTATATGGTTATTTGCTTGTAATTAAGCACTTAAAAAACAGATCTGAGCAGGATCAAGATAAAGAAACAAAATAGTTAACTATTTCTGTTACATTGTTACAAAATATACGGCCTGTCAGCATTCTTGAACCAACCCCCAAAAGTTAGACTAATATCTAACGATTTGAGAACGGTTCAAGATGGCTGGCAGGCCATTTACTTATACTTTATTCTTCCTTATAATTTCTTATATAATCTAAATATCTCTTAATTTCCTTTTCATAACCATTGTCTGAAGGCACGTAGAAGGTTTCTTCTTTTAACTCATCCGGTAGATACTGTTGCTTTACATAATTGTTTGGGTAGTTATGAGCATATTTATATCCAATGCCATTGCCAAGCTTATTGGCACCTCCGTAATGAGCATCCATTAAATAGGATGGTATAGTTGCAGTTCTCTCTTTTTCTACTATGTTCATGGCTTTATCTATGGCGCAAATTGCACTGTTACTCTTTGGAGCTGATGCCACATAAGCTGCTGCCTGAGCTAGCACGATCCGAGCTTCTGGCATACCTAAACGTTCCACAGCCATAGAGGCATTGGTGGCAACTACAAGGGCATTTGGATCTGCATTACCAACATCCTCGGAAGCGCAGATCATAATTCGTCTAGCAATAAAGGTGACCTCTTCCCCCGCATACAGCATTCTGGCCAAATAATAGACAGCTGCATCAGGATCGGACCCTCTCATGCTCTTTATAAAGGCTGAAATTGTATTGTAATGATTATCCCCAGTTTTATCATATCGAATATTACGCTTTTGAATACATTGACTGGCAACCTCTAGATCAATATGAATGAGCCCATCCTCCCCAGGAGAAGTGGTAAGGGCACCTAATTCAATAGCGTTTAAGGCATTACGAGCATCCCCATTACTGACATCTGCCAAGAATTCAAGGGCATCCTCTGATACCTCTAGTTTATATACTCCTAGCCCCTTTTCCTGATCCTTGATCGCACGAAGTAATAGCTTACGAATATCTTCCTTTTCTAGGGGTTTTAACTGAAAGATAATAGACCTGGATATAAGAGCGCCATTTACCTCAAAATAGGGATTTTCTGTAGTAGCACCAATTAAAATAATAGTACCATCCTCTACATAAGGGAGCAAAAAGTCCTGCTGCCCCTTATTAAAACGATGAATCTCATCTACAAATAAGATTGTCCGTTTTCCATACATTCCTGCTAGTTCCTTAGCCTTTATAACCACAGCTTCCATATCCTTTTTACCTGCACTTGTGGCGTTAATCTGGGTAAATTCCGCACTGGTAGTATGGGCGATAACTTTGGCTAGAGTGGTTTTTCCTGTACCAGGAGGTCCATAAAATATAATAGAGCTTAATTTATCTGCTTTGATAGCTCGATAAAGGAGCTTGTCCTTACCGATGATATGCTCCTGCCCTACGACCTCCTCCAATGTTTCAGGTCTTAGCCGAGAAGCAAGAGGAGAATCCTTCTTCATATTGTTTTGTCTCATATAATCAAATAAATCCATACGCTACTCTCCATTTCTATTTCCTATTGTAGCATTGTAAAATATCAAACACAATAGCCTTACATGGTTGATTTTATCAGAATGGTGTATAATATAACATAAATAGGCATAACCAAGAAAGGAATTGATTACTATGCCCGGTTATTTAAGTCATTATTTGTTTTCTATTGGAACAGCAAAGCGTCTACAAGGCTCCAAAGCATATCCAATGTTATTACAATATAAAAAAGCCTTTTGCCTAGGTGGCGAAGGCCCTGATATTTTTCTATATTACTTTCCATGTTATTTACACAAACAAAGCCTGGGACATCGGTTACACAAAAGTAAGTCAAAGCAACTGTTCTACTATGGCTTACAAAACATCATAGCTCGTAAGAATCAAAAAGAGAAAGAAGTTCTCTATGCCTATCTAAGTGGTCTCTTCTGTCATTATACATTAGACACCATAGCTCATCCTTATGTAGAAGCCTTTGCTAATCCAACTAATGATACAGCAAAGAAATCCTTAAGTAGCTACCGGCACTGCTCTCTAGAAACTGTGCTTGATACTAATCTGTTATTTAAGTACCTAAAACGATTTCCAAGTGAGCAAGACTACTTCAATATTACCAAACCAGAGAAATGTGAACGCCAACTCATTGCTACCTTTCTGTCCTCCATTTGTAATAAGGTATATGAAAAAGACTTAGACTACCACATGACTACTAGTAAACAGATGTATCATGCAGTATCACTATTCCCTTATTCCGCAACCTATTTGCAAGATAAATTTGGCTTAAAGAAACCTATTTATAGCACATTAGAAAGACTATTACACCTTCCTTACCGGCCTTCATGCGTAATCAGTTCGGATGATTTGCAAATAGATAAAGATGTACTAAACCTATCTCACCAAAATTGGTCCTCACCATTTAAACCAACAAGAATACGAACAGAATCCTTCATTGAATTATTCAAGGTTGCTATGGACATAGCATACAAACGCTGTCAAATTCTATATTCCATCCTCTTTCAATGTGAGGATAAGAAGCAACAGCACTACCTCATACAAATCCTTACCTCGGATTTAGGTAATCTCTCCTATAACACTGGGCTTCCTCTATAGCTGCTCATTTAAAGAGGATTGTATATCCTCTGGCATTACTACACTATATTGTTGATTTATGCATATATCATTCAACTCCACCATACACTGGTTAATCTGTGGATTTACTAAACTATCCTCTCCAAAAAGAAGGTTTGTCAAGTCCTGATAGGTTGCAGCCATGTCTATAGAAATCTTAGTAAAGCATAAGGAATCCTTATCTATCCATGCCTTTACTTTAATGGGTTTGGCACCTTCTAGTTGTTCCTCAGGAAAGGAAGAAAGCGAGAGCTGTTTTAATACTCCAGTCTCCTTTAATACATTTACCATATTACTTCCAGACACAGTTCCCTCAACGACAATCACCTTGTCATCTGAAGAGGTGATTGTAAAGGAAGCCACTTCATTAAAATACAAGGAAAAATCTACAGGTCCACTGTATTCTTTCTTAAGCTCCTCTAACTGATTAAGGTCAATCTCTGTTTTATTCCATTGTCCATTCTTATAAAGAAAGGTTTCTAAAGCCTTAGCTTGCCTTGTATACATATAATTTGTGACAGGTTCTTGTCCATCATTACAATACTCTTGAACAACAGTCAATACAAAAGGGTCATTGGTCATTTGGACCTCTGTATTAATCTGAATAGAGGATGCGATACTAGACATACTAGTATCCATCATAAGCTTAGATTTCATACCGAAACTAGAGACCTCAGCCATATTATTATATACCTTAGCTAACAGCTCCTTTGCATTATCTGGAGTATTACCACAACCAAGTAACGTGGCTGAAATCAAAATCAAACATAGTATTACGGACCATAATCGCTTACAAAAAACTAACATAGTTACTCTCCTGTCAAATACCAATATTATATCTCTATATGTACTAGAACAAATCACAAGTATCACTTAATTTATTGCAAATAAAAAACACTTAAGTATTATAGCATATAAGCTAATAAAAATTAAGTGTTTTCTAGCATTTATCACACAGCCGCCATAGCTGTAATTAATTAACGAAACTGGTTTGCAACAGAATCATATCTATAGTCGATAGCACCCAATTTATCAATTAACTCTGTTTTGTCCACTCCCATGCTATCACAAAATTCGTCCAACGAATCGTAGTAATCCCTAAGCTTTAAATTAACATAGCTTAGCAGGATAATGGGGTCCTTTGGTATCGCCATAATGCTCTCCTTTCAGTACCTTCATGTCAACATCCCTTCTTCTATGATCAGAATAATTACTCCTGAAAAATAAGAAGTTCAGAATCCATCTTTGCATAATACACTGAATTCATCTCTTGAAAATGTACTTTTGCAGAGGAAGCCTCCATTATCATCTTTTCTAGTCTAACTACCTCATCTACAGGAACAACAATAGTCATCTCTACATCTTCTTTATAGATAGAGTCTATGACAGAAATCTGGTTCTGGGCAAGTAGATATTGTATCTTGCCTACCGTGTTGTAATCCATAACTAAAAGTATAGTCTTACCTAGAATCTTATTAATAATAGAGCTTGCTAAAAGGGCAGCCTTAGCACTTCTAGAATAGGCCCTTACTAAACCACCAGTTCCCAGTAGTGTTCCACCAAAATACCTAGTTACTATTATTAAAGCATTGTGCACTCCTTCGCCTAACAATACATCCAAGATTGGCTTTCCTGCTGTACCAGAAGGCTCACCATCATCACTAAATCTCTGTAGCTCCTGATTCTTACCTAATACATAAGCAAAACAGTTGTGACTGGCATTCCAATACTTCTTCTTCCTCTGTTCTATGGCATCCAATGCATCATTCTCGGATTCGATAGGTATCACTGTTGCGATAAAACGAGATTTCTTTTCAACAATCTCCTGTTGGCCTTCTCGATACACTACCTTGTACTCTTCCATAGCGGTTCCTCCTTAAAAGCTATGGAGCTATTATAGCATATACTATGTATATTATCTACAAAAACCAACTTATCAACTTGTCTTTTTCGTTATCAAATCATCTACAATCTCGACCAAACAAATTGGGGTTACAAGGTTATCCGCTAGCATAACCAAGATATCCTCAGCATCCTGTTTAAGATAAGATAGGTTGTCTACTATCTCCTCTTCAAAAACACCGCTTGCCTCCTTTGTTACTGCAATACCATAAATCAACTTCTCATCGTCTTCACTTTGCTTCTGCGTAATAAAATAATTAAGTTTAAAGTTATGCTCATCTTCCGTAATAAGTTGTCTAGTCTGCCTATAGATTTTCTTTGTCACATACATCCCCATTAATCCTTTCCTAATCACAGTTTTTCCGGCAAGTCCCCCAACATACCAGAAAAGATTATTTAGTAGTTACTCATTAAATTATACGTTATGGAATTTGTTAATTCAACCTATTTATTGTAAATTATTTCTACAACTTTTGTTAATATGTGACAAGACACATAAATATTCCTGTGAGCAATAATAGCATTACAACAAATACAACATAATAACGAAGATGTGATGTATAGGTTCCCGTCTTTGTATTGTACGCTTCGATAAATAAATCTTGCTCTTGCTTCTCCTGATTTACATATAAGCTCCCATTTTCCAAATACTCAATTTGCTTTGAATCCACAACACCTATCCCAACCGAATCAGAACTTCCTTCTACTCCTCTAAACTCTAGCCGATAGGGTCTATTAGGTTCTAATACCTTCCCCTTATTGTTTATCCATACTAAACCATTCTTTCCTATATTTTTTTTAGTAATCATTTTATGTAGTATTCTATTATCATTTTCATCCAAAACACTTATTTGATACGTAGCATTACTATCTCCATCCTTTACAGCTTTACACCTTATACCAATGGTAGCTACTTTCCTTTTCCATGTAAATTCTTGAGTAACAATTGCACCTGTTTTTATCGTACTACTATAATAAGTAAGCCTTCTGTTGTAGTAATCTTTATGGCTATATTCATTAAATACTATTTTATTGTGAACAAAAGTATTATGTAATGTCATGAAAAGGACACCATTTATAAGTATTAAGATAAGTAGCCCTATGGATGTTGACATTCTAAATGTCTTATAATGTCTTATTTTTTGTATGATTTGTGAAGATTCACTTAGGCCTCGTTCAAAAAGTAATGCCATAATTAAGGTAAATGAAATACAGTATTTATTATTAGCTTCCCACATAAGGAAAAATAGAAGCGCCCCAAATAATATTAGTAATAGAAGAAACTCCAGATCATTTACCATTTTCTTTCTATGCCGAACTGTAAATATCAGTATTGCTAACATTGTAATAAAGCGAAAGGCCTGACAATAAACACTCCACAATCCACTTTTATTTCCATAGAGATAATCATATATTTTTGATTGCTTCTCATTACACATATTAGTATTATACGATTCGTTTATACCATCTGCCCAAACTCTAGTAAGCTTAACTTTTACTTTTTGTAATAATCCAATTGGCCCACCTTGTCTCACTCTATTCATAATCTCTTCTATATTAGCTTCCATTTTTTGAGTTTTTGTAGGGTAACTCCCAGTAAAGTAATAATCCTCGTAGTTAAATCCACCGCTTTTACTTAGTCCCATCATCATCCAATGTGTGATAGGAAATGTTTTTGTACCCTCTCTATCTGATAAAAACTGACTATTGAAGGACCCAATAAGTTTTACACCGATGCAAAAACTCAGCAAAAAGCATGTCAAAAAGGCAAGACAAAGTTTTTTTTTGTTTATCACCCGAAAAAGTATAATAAAAATTGCGATAATTGTTATGATTACTGTTGGCCGTATCATATAACCTGCTACGGCAACCAAACCTACTAGGACCATGTAAGTGCATCCAAGGATACCTTTCTTTTGTTTTATCCACAAGGTCATAAAAAGCAACAATGCAGTAAAGAAAAGACTAAAGGTATTGGTATAGGTAAAGGTCAAAAAGCTATAGGTAGCTGGTGAAAGTAACATGATAAACATAAAGACGGTTGCACTCTTTCTACTAAATGCTTTTCTAGCAAAAAAATAGGACAATAAAATTGCTCCATCTATAAATGCTACATTTAAAGCAATGGTTGCCGACCATAAATCTTCTATGCCTAAAGAAAGCATTACACGATAATAGCTATATAACATCACAATAACTCCATTGTTATTAGAATAACTTGCATAATACCCAGAAGTATTGTCTATATGAAGTATCCCTTTTCTAGCCATCTCTATCGTATCTGCAGTTACATTATAGGCATCGGTTACCGGAACTGCTTTTACAAAAAACAACAAAAGGATTGTCTGTAGACCTACTATTAGTATAAATACTATCCAGGCCATGACATCCAATGAATTCTCTCTTAGCTTACCTATGTATTTATAATAAAAAAGGAGTACAGCAAGCAAAAGTACCCCCATCGTAACTACAAAAATTCCACATATGAGCTTGTTGTCTAGCAAACTACTAAATAAAACATCCTTTGTATTAATATACAATAACGTAAGTAGAGAAATAAAAAATGTCAGCACAATTAAGCCCCATATTACAAGATTCGAAAAAGCATTATGAAATCTTTTCATATTTATTCTCCTTATATTCTAATACTTTGGTTTCCTTGCACTGTTTTATATACTCAATTGCTATTCTGACGTATTATACTAATATCACGATTAATATACCATATATTCCCAATTTTGTCTATTGGTTCTAATGTTAATGCCTCCTAAGTATTTCCTTTGTTTACAATACGCTTTTCATAGGTGGAGAGAAGTAGTATAATCATTTTAAATACTGGAATTTAAGGAGATAATTAAGTTGGTAGCAATAATACTGCTATTTGATAGGTCTAAGAACTGGGTAAAAGAATGAAATAGAGCTTATAAGCACATGGAGAAGAAGGCATTCTTGAATTAGAAGCAATTATTTGCTATAATTGAAAAGTGTTTTATAAGAAAGCTATAAACATTTATAATCGTACCCCGATTATGATAGGAGGTTATTATGAATTTTAGTAAGAAAGGAACTATTGAGAAGCAGCAAAAAATTCAATCTGCATCTTCCAAACTTGTAAAAAAGACAAATATTATTATATATAGAACTTTTTTAGTAGCAGTTGTACTACTAATACTTGTTGGTGCAACATCTGTGTATGGTGTGGTCAATGGATTAGTCGATAATGCACCGGATATTGAGGGCTTAGATCTTTCTCCTTCCGGATTTCGTACCTACTTATACGATACTGATGGCAATGTACTTCAGACATTGGTTGGTAATGATGCCAATAGAGAATATGTCACTATAGATAAAATCCCTGAATTAGTAAAAAATGCTTTTATAGCAATTGAAGACGAGCGCTTTTTAAAACACAATGGAATTGATATACGTGGTATGTTTAGAGCTTTCTTTTCTGGTCTAGGGAGCGGGGGCTTTAGTCAGGGTGCTAGTACAATCACCCAACAACTCCTTAAAAATCAAGTCTTTGATGGTGGTAACGAAAACAATCTAATTCTTAGCTTTAAGCGTAAGATACAAGAGCAGTATCTGGCAGTGAAATTAGAGAACATTATGCCAAAGGATAAGATATTAGAGAACTATTTAAATACTATTAATCTTGGTGCTAATACCCTAGGGGTTCAGACGGCATCCAAACGTTATTTCAACAAGAACGTTCAGGAGCTTACATTGTCTGAGGCTGCAGTAATTGCTAGCATTACCCAAAGTCCAACAAATTTAAATCCGATTACCAATCCGGAGAACAATGAGAAACGTCGGACTGAAGTATTAAAGAAGATGTTGGAACTGGAAATGATTAACCAGAGTGAATTTGATGAAGCTATGGCTGATGATGTATACACT
>JAEZQN010000292.1 GCA_023441145.1 Bacillota bacterium | reverse complement strand
CAGTTATAAAAGAAGGTAGTACTGTAGCAGAAGGAAGCCTACTAGATAAAGATACAATTATACCAGCAGGAAGTGTACTGAAAGCAGGGTCAGTTTTATCAGCAGAAGATATGGCTGCCTTAAAGCCGGGATTTGTAGTATCTGCAACACAATACACTTTAGATAATGATTATACAATTCCAGCAGGTACTGATTTGTCAAGTGAAGCAATAGCTGATTTAGGGACTCAAGGAATTGTTGTAGCAAGCCCTGTGCCAGATGGTGGCTGTACAATTCCAGCAGGAAAAACACTTCAAAAGGCAACAGCAGAGGAAATTTTGGGGGTTAAAGTTTCTGGAGATAGTTATGTTATTACTAAAGATATTACAGTACCAACGACACCAACAACTGGTTATAAGGTTGAGAAATCAATAACACTAGGGGCAGGATGTGAAATGAAGGGAGATATTACTTTAGAGGGTAACTCTAGCTTAGGGGGAGGAACTATTCTAAAAGAAGACTCAACCTTAGCAATAGGAACTATATTGCCTAAAGGAGCATTCAATCCAAAAGTATATGGTAAAACAGATAATCAAAGTATTTCTTATGAGATAGGGGTAAATAATACTGTAGATGTTAATACCTTAGGAATGGATAGTATACTTAGTGAGTTTATGGCCTCTATGGAAGAGATGATGACAATGGTTAATGCTTCACAAGGCGATAATCCTAAATATACGCAGCAGGAACTCTATGCTATGTTTAATAAAAAGATTGGCGAGTTAGACAAAACTTTAGCTAAGGTATCAGAAAAAACTGCAGACTTAGGAAGTAAAATGGCTCGTGTAGAATATGTGGAAAATAGACTAGTAGATCAAAAAACGACGTTTAAAAGTTTGCTTTCTGAAACAGAGGATATTGATATAGAAGAGGCTTATGTGCAATTTAATGTACAGTATGCAACTTATCAATCAGCTCTTCAAGCAACATCTAAAGTAATAATGAATACCTTGGCAGATTATTTATAAAATTAGAAAAGAACTACCTAGAGCAAAAAAATAGCCAAAGGGTGGTTCTTTTTGTATAATACATTTAAACATAATAAGAGAAATTATGAAATGAAAGAAGGAAAGAAAATGAAGATTGATACATATACGTTTGGTAGCATAGAAATAAGTGATGACAAAGTAATAACATTTGGTGATGGACTTCCAGGGTTTGAAAAACTAAGGAAATTTTCTATTATAGAAGCAGAAGGAGAAGAAAGCTTTAGATATTTACAATCATTAGAGGATGGGAGCATATGTTTTACCATTGTAGATCCTTATCTTTTTAAAAAGGACTATGCACCTATTATCGGAGAAGTGTATTTTGAAAAGCTAGGCGGAGGGCCAGATTCTGATTTTGCTATTTATAGCATAGCTTGTTTGAAGGAACCTATAGAAGAGAGCACCTTGAATCTAGCAGGCCCTATTCTTATACATGTTCATAATCGATTAGGAATACAAGTGATTACAGAAGAGAAAATGTATAAAACTAAGCACAAAATAGTAGATTTGCTGAAGGAAAGAGGCTGAGAATATGTTGGCATTAACAAGGAAAAAAGATGAAGCAATTATCATTAGTGGAGGTATTGAAATTCGGGTACTGGATATACAGGGAGATAAGGTGAAATTAGGAATAGGTGCACCTGACAATGTACAAATATATAGAGAAGAAGTTTACAGTCAGATTAAGGTAAATAATAAAGAGGCTGCTCAAAGTATAACAGCTAATTTAAAGCAGTTGAAAAAAATAATCGAAAAATAATAAAAAAGTTTAATTAAAGTATAAAGTTTAAATTTAATAGGACGATATATAGTATGAAGTTCAAAAGATATTATTTTGAACTCAAAATTAGGCATGGATGCCATTTAAATTCAAGGAGGAATGTATTATGATTATTAACCACAATATGAGTGCTATCAACTCACAAAGACAAATGTACAAAGCTTCAACAGCTCAAGCAAAAGCTACAGAGAAATTATCATCAGGTTTAAGAATTAACCGTGCAGGTGATGATGCTGCTGGTCTTGCTATCTCTGAAAAGATGAGAGGACAAATCAGTGGTCTTAATCAAGCGTCTAGAAATGCTCAAGATGCGATCTCTCTTATTCAGACAGCAGAAGGTGCGCTTGATGAACAACACTCTATGCTTCAACGTATGAGAGAACTTGCAGTGCAAGCAGAAAATGACACTAATACAGATGCGGATCGTAAAGAAATCCAAGCTGAAATCGAACAACTTAGAAGTGAAATTACAGCTATTACTGAGAAAACAGAATTCAATACTAAAAAACTTCTTAATGGTGAACAAGCAATTACTTCTGCTTCAGCTCGTATTAAAGATAGTTCAATAGCAATTAAGCTAGGGTCAATTGGAATAAAACAAGGTTCAATTGCCCGTAAAAATGCATCAATTGAAAGAATAAATGCATCAATTGCCATTAAACAAGCATCCATTAAAGAAATTACTGCAAAATTAGAGGCAGCTAGTGAGGTTTCTAAGTCTATTTTCCAAGGTTCACTTTCTTTAAAACAACAATCTATAAATGTAAAGTTGGGTTCTGTCGGGATTAAACAACAATCAATAAAAGTGGTAACAGCATCTATTGAAGTTAAAATGACTTCTATTTATAAGATTCAAGATGATAAAGAAAAAATCCTCAAAAAAGATGAACTTTTAGGAAATGCAACTGGCGGTTTAACATTCCAAGTAGGAGCAAATTCGGGTCAAACCATTTCAGTTTGTATTAATAG
>JAEZQN010000276.1 GCA_023441145.1 Bacillota bacterium | reverse complement strand
CTTTAACCCTTCAAAAATAGTCTGGGCATATTGAAGGACACCAGCACATTCACTAATCACTACCTGATCATCTGTAGTAAGTACACCTTCTTCCCAAGCACCATTACGATAATTTACAACATATCTCTGGTCCGTCTTAATATACCCAAAACCGAGATTATCCCAATCAATATTCTTCTTTCCCATCATTGTACATCCTTTCTTCTACTTAAACTCTCTATATGTAAAGTGTAGCTTCTATGTTGATAGCAACTATTATAGCATTGCAATAATTGAACTACAACTTTAAATGAGATTTTTTTTCTTAAGTATATTTTATACCATTAAAGTAGCCAAAGCTTCTGGTATAAATCCTCTCGTCTATCTTGTTTTATAGGAAAATTCTTTCGGTACGTCTCAACATCGTCTAAGATATCTGCTATAATAAGCCCTTCTTTATGTTCAATTGTATCAATGATACTACCATTTGGTGCAATAATACTGCTATTTCCAGAATAGTAGACACCTTTCATAGTACCTATACAATTACTAGCTATGATGTAACACTGATTTTCAATAGCCCGGGCCTTAAGTAAAGTAGAAAAATGTTCCTTTCTAGCTTCTGGCCAGTTAGCCGCAATGACAATGACCTCTGCCTGTTTTGATGCTGCTTGAAAAATCTCAGGAAATCTAAGATCATAGCATATGAAAGTAGAGACCCTCCGTCCCTTGATATTACAAAAGCTCAGCTGATCTCCCTTAGTAAAATAGTGATGTTCTTCTCCATAAGAAAATGGATGTATCTTAATATAATCCGATATCATGTTTCCTTCTGGGTCTACAATGGTATAGTGGTTCTCACAAGCCTCACTACCCTTCTTTACCCATCCATAGCCAATATGTATCTTATAATACGTAGACAGTCTCTTCATCTCTTCATTGGTACTGAATTCGTCCTTTTCCTCTAGTTCTTGCACCGCCAAAAGATTCATGGAAAACCCAGTAAAGCTCATTTCAGGAAATACAACAAGATCTGCCAAAGCTTCTGTGGCCTCTTGAATGTATCTCTTCGCCACTTCTATGTTACGTTTTTTATCTTCCCAGTAAATATGTGTTTGAACTACTGCTACCCTCATATTACTTTACTGACCTCTTTCTATTCAACTTATCCTTATACATCGCCTTATCAGCCAAATCAATCCATCTCTCAGCATCTGCCTTTTCCGGATGCTTAGCAATATAGTAGCCTATACTAACACTAATCGGATGCTTGAAATGTGTTCGAGCTGCTTCCTTCTTTACTAGGTCCCTAAACTGTTTATTTTTTGCCTTCATTGTACTGTCTGTCTGATTAACCCCTAAGGCGATAAACTCATCTCCACCATAGCGTATTAAAGACTCATCTCGATAAACCTGTCGCATACAGTTTGTAACAATAGTAATTGCCTTATTACCGATATCATGACCATAAACGTCATTAATCAACTTTAAGTCATCCATATCAAAGAATTGCACCATAATACTATCATTAGACTGCACATATCTATTGATTAATTGCTTAATACGTTTTTTATAACCAAAACGATTATATAGACCTGTCATGGAATCTGTTTCGTACAAATCTTCCAACTTGCAGATGGTTAAATTCTCAATTCTGTGAATACGTAGCTGTTCAAGAGAATTTGAAATCTTTCTAACATAATTGCCAATAAAATCATTGGTAATATTAAGTTTATTTCCTGCAAATGTAATAAAGCCATAGCAATGCTCTCTAAAATGCAAAGGCATAAAAAAGGCAATATCCTCATGTTCCTTAGACATGTCATCATCCCCATTATTTACTAGACGTATAATATCAGTAAATGTAAGTTTCTCATAGGAAGAAAACTGCCCATAGTCATAAGCAACTGGCACAGAAAAATAGTAATCATAGCTAGAAGTATTTTTTTCATATTCTAAAAGTTTCTCTATTGCACCAGATTCATTCTGAAGCATATCTGCCACAGAATAATTAAGACATATAAAAAACTTTTTGATAAATCTTTCAGGCATATGATTACGTATATTAATGATAAAGTCATTGTAATTTGTACACCCTATTAAATCCTCCTCCATCTTTGAAGACAGTTGGTTCATCAAGATTTTCTCCATATCGCATTGATACAACTCTCTACTAAAGTCATCATAAGAAATCTGTGGCTTAATATTGCAACCACAGCTTTCCCGAATGCATAATTCATATGGAATATAATAATTAATATTGTCTGTCACACCTAATATATGTTGTACTAACAGTTTAATAGACTCCTTACCCATCTGCCCTTTTGCTCTTCCTATTGAAGTAATACTAGGACAGGAGGTCATGGTTTGTGATATATTATCAAACCCCGTCACCGCAACATCTCCGGGTACATCATAACCCATTTTCTGAAGTTCCCAGCATACGGTTAACGCCATTAAATCATTGGCACAGATAAAAACATCTGGAAGCATACACTCGTTACTGAGGAAATAATGGACAGCATTTAGGGCACCATCCATACAGTAGTTGGCATGATAGATGTCTTGCTCCTTCACCTCTATCCCATTTTCCTTCAATACATCCTTAAATGCTTCCACTCTAAGGATACTTTCATTATTATCCTTAGGTCCTGCTAGCATTTTAAACGACTTATACTGATGTACTTTAACCATGTGCTCTACTAAGGATTTCATAGCGACATAATTATCTGTTCCCATAAATCCAAAGTCTTTCATTCTATTGTCCGTACAGATTACTGGAATCTTAAGTTCACTAAACTTAGCACTCAGTTGTTGAACCACAGGCTCCGCAAACATTGTATTAGAAACAAAAACGATTCCATCATATAGCTTATAGTCTGGAAGGTTAAATATTTCATACTCCCTCTTACCAAATGGGTGCTCATCATCAAATCCACCCATACAAGTATAGATATGTAAAGAGCAGTGATAAAGATCCGCTGCCTTATACATGCCATTCAATAAATCGAAACGGTAGTCCATATTCCAGCCTACCACAATTACCGCTATATGTATTTTCCCATTATGTACATTATTCATGGCCATCCCCCATAATTCTTTGACCTTATGTCTGTATTTATAAATATTATAAACAAACTAAGACTTTTGTACTATAACTATAATAGCACTTTTTTACAAGAAGTACAATATTATGAACACTTATTTTAGATAATTAAGTAAATTATCGTTACATACATCCATCCTCTTGCATAATAAAACATTTTCCAATATACTATACAAGTAATAATTATCCACCCGCATAGCGGGGGTGAGTTGTAACACGAGATGCATTTTTGTAAGCTGAAATGCAATCTTTGTAAGTGAAAATCATTTTTTGTAAACAAAACGCAACTTTACCCCCTGTTTGTAAACGAGAATCTACTTTTGTAATCGA
>JAEZQN010000311.1 GCA_023441145.1 Bacillota bacterium | reverse complement strand
GTGTTGTAGTATCTGATGAAACTATGCTGGATATTCATAATGATATGAAAACCCTAATCAAGGATATTACCTCAGAGTATTATTCTGAAATGCCTTTTCGAATAGCTTCTTCCTATGCCTTGTTAATCCGATTATTTTCTCTTCTAGGAAGAAAGTGCATTAATCGTAATGAAATTATAGCTGTGGGAAAAAAACGTAAGCAATATGAGTACATAGATCGTTTTTTTAACGTATGTCAATATATTAATGATCACTGCACTGAGAATCTTAAAATTGATGATATTGCTAATATTGCAGGGTTTAGTAAATATCATTTCACTAGATTATTTAAACAGGTTATGAATGTTAGCTGTTATGATTACTTAGTAAACCGAAGAGTTATATATGCGGAACAATTATTAATGGACTCAGATATTACTATAATGCAAGTAGCTATGAGGTCTGGCTTTAGTAGCCTTGCTACCTTTAATCGTGTTTTTAGAGCTAAGAATCATTGTACACCGTCTGAATATAAAGCACTTTATGAGGTAAAATAACGGCTAACATTGATTCGTTATGTAAAATTACCAATCGATTTTATGGTATATATAAAGTATATGATTAAAAACTACAATAAAGAAGGGTTATAAATTACTAAAAGTATATAATATTAACAAAAATAATAGGATATTAGCAATATTTGATAATAAGATAGCAATAAACAAGAAGCATGTCCGCCAATTATTTTGTATAATTTTACTTGTAAGATGTATAAAATTTACATAAAAAAGAGGAGGATTTTATGAAACGTTTTATTGCTTTATTCCTTAGCTGCCTTCTTGTTATGTCTTTTGCATTAACAAGCTGTGGCAAAGACACACCTAGCGATGGTGATGCTACTCCAGCTCCAGGTGGAGAGGATTCTGAAGAGCCAGTTGCAACTGTTACTGACGACCCAAGTGTTAAGACAATTAATCTCTATGCATTTACTGAAGAAGTTCCTGGCATGGTAGATAAGTTCTTAAAACTTCACCCAGATTTTCCATTAGAATTTAACAAAACAGTTGTTCCTACTACTAACGGTGAATATCAACCAGCTCTTGACGCTGCTTTACAGCAGGGTGGAGACGCTGCTCCAGATATCTTCTGTGCAGAAGCAGCTTTCGTTCTTAAGTATACTCAGGGAGATGCTTCCAAGTATGCAGCTGCTTACAAAGATTTAGGAATTGATGTTGAAGCTAAGATTAAAGAAGCTGCTATCGCTCAGTACACTATTGATATCGGTACTAGAGGAGATGGTCAGGTTGTAGGTCTTGGATACCAAGCAACTGGTGGTGCTTTCATTTATCGTCGTTCTATCGCTCAAGATGTTTGGGGAACTGATGACCCAGCTGTAATTAAAGAAAAACTTGCTGGTTCTTGGGATAACTTCTTCAAGACTGCAGAAGAATTAAAAGCTAAAGGCTATGGAATTGTTTCTGGCGATGGCGATATCTGGCATGCAGTTGAAAATAGCTCCGACGCAGGTTGGGTTGTTGATGGCAAGCTTACTATCGATCCTAAGCGTGAAGCTTTCTTAGATCTTTCTAAGAAATTAAAAGACAATGGTTACCACAATGATACTCAGGACTGGACAGATGCTTGGTTTGCTGACATGAGAGATGCTGGTGCTAAGAAGATCTTTGGTTTCTTTGGTCCTGCTTGGTTAATCAACTATACTCTTGGTGATAACTGTGGTGGAGAAAAAGTTGGCGAAGGTACATATGGTGACTGGGCTATCTGTGAACCTACAATTGGTTTCTTCTGGGGTGGTACTTGGGTCCTTGCTAACAAGGATACAAAGGTTCCTGCATCAGTTGGTAAGTTCATTGAGTGGATTACTCTTGATAGTAGTGATACAGGTCTTCAAACTTTCTGGGCTAATGGTACTTTAGTTGATGGTGAACAGGGTACTAAAGATGCTGTTGGATCCTCTGTAGTAATGGGTAAAGCTGATGGTACTATGGATTTCTTAGGCGGACAGAATATGTTCGAAGTATTCGCACCTGCTGGAGCTAGCGCAACTGGTTTGAACTTAACTCAGTATGATGAAGGTATTAACAGATTCTTTAGAGATCAGGTTCGTGCTTATACGTCTGGAGAAAAATCTCAAGAGCAAGCTATTACAGACTTCAAACAACAAGTTAGAGATAACCTTGATGTAGAAGTAGAATAATAAATAAAGTATAAGAACTTAGGGGGCGGGCGGATGCCTATCCGGCCGCCCCTAAAATTATGTAATTTAAACATAATGTCATTTATTAGGTTACAAGAAAAGTTTATCATATTACTGGAGGTGGACGCTTATGCGGCGTAAGAGCGTTAGTTACGCTAGATTTGGATATATATTTTGTATACCGTTTGTACTTGCGTTCCTAATTTTTTCACTTTATCCAATTATATTTACCACTGTATTAGGCTTCACTGATTTCAAAGGGGTAACTGCAACAGATTGGAAAATATTAGATGAACCGTTAAGGAATTTTAAATTAATTTTAGAGAATCCGTCTTTTAAGACTTCGTTAGAAAATACAATTATTATCTGGTTAATGAACTTTATACCACAGATTTTGTTAGCATTATTGCTGACGGCTTGGTTTACTAATCACCGTCATAAGATTAAGGGGCAAGGTTTATTCAAGGTTTTATTCTACATGCCTAATATTATTACTGCAGCAACAATAGCTATCTTATTCAATTCTTTGTTTGGATATCCTGTTGGACCTGTTAACAGTCTTTTGAAAATGTTTGGTATTATAGATGAATCAGTGTTCTTTCAACAGCAGCCATGGACGGCTAAAGGAATTATTGCCTTTATTCAGTTCTGGATGTGGTATGGATATACAATGATTGTATTAGTTTCAGGTGTTTTGGGTATTAACCCTGAGTTGTTCGAAGCAGCAGAAATTGATGGAGCAACTGGAAGACAAGTATTCTTCTATATTACTCTTCCTAACTTAAGAACAATTTTATTATTTACAATGATTACCAGCATGGTTGGTGGTCTTAACATGTTCGATATTCCGAGGATGCTCTATGATGGTCAGCCAAGTGACGCGACATTAACTACAAGTTTATTTATATATAATCAGGCATTTAGGGGAAGCTATATGTATAATCGTGCTGCTGCGGCAAGTATGATAATGTTCTTAATTATTGCAGTATTAGCAATATTTGTATTCTTTATTATGCGTGATAAGGATGCTGCTATACAGAAGAAGATTGAAAAGAAAGTTAAGAGGGATATTAAGAAAGCCGAGCAGGCAGCAAAGGGGGCGGCTTTATGATAGAAAAAAGAAAATTTAGTTCAAATGTATATACAGTAGTGAAATATGTTATATGTATAATTTTAGCAGTATTAAGTATTTTTCCTTTCTATACAATGTTTATTAATGCCACCCGTTCTACTAATCAGATTATGCAGCACTCAGTTTCATTAATACCTTCTTCCTTCTTCTCAAGCAACTTGGCAGTTATGGATGGTAAGGACTTTAATGCTGTTAAAGGGTTTATAAACTCTTTCATAGTTTCTTCTGGTACAACGATAGTTACTGTATACTTTTCATCTTTAACAGCATATGCCTTAACAGCATATCAGTGGAAATTTCGCCAAGCTTTCTTTACTTTTATCTTGGCGGTAATGGTTATACCTGCACAGGTTACTAGTATAGGTTTCTATCAGATGGTGTATAAGGTTGGCATGACCAATAATTACCTTCCTTTAATATTACCAGCTATAGCTGCACCAACGACAGTATTCTTTATGAGACAATATCTTCAAGCATCCCTATCCTTAGATATTGTAAACTCTGCTCGTATTGATGGATCAAGTGAATTTGGTATCTTTAATAGAATCGTTATTCCTATTATGAAGCCAGCCATTGCTACTCAGGCGATCTTTGCATTTGTAACTAGCTGGAATAACCTGTTTATTCCATCGATTATTTTGACAGATAAGAAGTACCATACTATGCCAATTATGGTTGGTTTGCTTAGAGGAGATATCTACAGGACAGAGTTTGGTTCTGTATACTTAGGTCTTTCTCTTACGGTATTGCCACTGTTTGTAGTATATTTCTTGTTATCTAAGTATATTATTGCCGGTGTTGCTCTTGGCGGTGTTAAGGAGTAAAGGATTATAAGTAATAATCCTGTATTATAAATAAGATTGCGAAGTGGATTTTCCACTTCGCATTTTTATTTTATGCTACTAAGAGACTGAGCTTGAATCAACAGTAGTATAATGTCATTAACTATTTTCTCTAAATTCAAAACTATAATTTTTTCTATAAAAAAAGACCTCCCAATCGTTAGATTTTTTTATATGTACTTCCTTTACTGCTCTTGTCCAGTAAAGGGGGTACATATCATTTATGGTCTAACTTTTGGGGGTCGGTTCATTAATCGTTCCGTCCTTTGCAAACGTCTATCCAACCAAGGTAGCCAGAATGCAGTTCTAATTCTTCAATAGAGAGTTGAATTACTGTATTAGAGCTACCACAAGCGGCGAAAACAGAGGAAAACCGTTTAAGTGAGAGATCTAGATAAACCTCAACACCAGATTTTATACCAAAGGGGCATACCCCTCCTATACTATGGCCAATGAGGGAGTTGACTTGCTCTGGAGTGAGCATCTTGGCCTTAGTTTGGAACTGAGCTTTAAATTTAGAATTGTCAATTTTAGTATCTCCAGCTGCTACAATTAATATAGGAACATCATTTACTAGGAAAGAAAGGGTTTTGGCTATTTGTTGTGGTTCACAGCCAACAGCCTTAGCTGCTAGTTCCACCGTAGCACTAGAGACTTCAAATTCAGTAATTCGTGACTCCATATCTTGCTTTTTAAAATATTCAACTGCTTGATTCATTATACACATCTCCTTTGTTAAAATTCTCCATTAGGTTTAGTTCTACCTGCGGATTTATCTTTATGTTTACTATATGGTTTAACCATATTTAACAATTCCATCTGTAAATCATCAATATCCTCAGATTCCGCTATTGCGTCTGTTTCGGAATATGCTTTATCCAAAGAACTGTTTTTCTCCCATTCTTTTATCTTGGCTTTACGTAGCCTGTGCCTATGGAAGAAGGAACGTAGGTTGAATACAATCAGACTTAAATATCGAAATACAGGCTCAGAGGCTATTACAAATAATACAAGTAACATTGTACATCTTGGAGAAATATTATATATCTGGAAGAGGTCTCTCATAAAGATGCTACAGAATATCATGCCAGCTACCATACTGCTCATTACAATCCATCTAAAGCGATTCATTGGTCGACTGATATGGAATAGGATTAAAAAACCTACAAAGGCAAGAACTAAAGTACTTGCGGTGGATACATCCTTGGAGCCAACCTCAAATTCAAAGCTAAAAAGAACTAATGCACTTACTGCTATAAAATCTGTTAGACCACCTGGAAGGCACTTGAGTAAAATATTCGGCATAAAGTGGCCACTGATACGTTTGGAATTTGATTCTAAGGCTAAGAAGAAGGCCGGAATGCCTATGGTAAACATACTTATTAAGGAAACCTGAGAAGGTTGCAATGGATAATTTACCATTAATACCATGGAGAAGATGGACAATAATAGTGAAAATAAGTTCTTTACTAGGAATAGGCTGGCAGAACGTTCTATATTATTTACTACTCTTCGTCCTTCTAAAACAACAAAAGGCATACAAGCGAAGTTGGATTCCAGTAAAACAAGTTGAGCTGCCTGTGCAGCCACATCGCTTCCAGAGGCCATTGCAATACTACAGTCAGCGTCTTTAAGAGCAAGAACATCATTCACACCATCTCCGGTCATAGCAACCACATTTCCGTCCTCTTTCATAGCTTGTACGAATTGTCTCTTTTGATTTGGAGTCACACGACCAAAGACAGTGTATTTCTCCATGGCGTCTCGGATTTGTGTCATAGTAGTAAGAGTAGAAGCATCAATGTACTTTTCTGCATTTTGTATACCTGCCTCTGTAGCTACTTTAGAAACCGTAATTGGATTGTCACCAGAGATAACCTTTATGGTTACACCTTGTTTCGCAAAATATTGGAAGGTTGCTTTAGCTTCCTTACGAATAGGATTGCTAAGGAGAATAAGTCCCAGAGGAGTCACTGGTGAATTTAACGCTTTTCCATCAATAGTGCCGTGATAGATACCAAACACCAGTACACGATAGCCTTCACGGCTATAAGAGGCTATCTGTTGCTCGTAGTTTATATATTGATTTTGAAGTACAAATTCAGGAGCTCCTAAAACGTAGGCCTTATCAGTAAAGGTAGCACTACTATACTTGGTAGCTGACGAAAAAGAGGTGGTGGATCTAGGATGATTCCCAGTTCCGTTAGTAAAATGTTCGGCTAAGGCACCCATTGTATCGTTATCTCTTTCCATGGCTAAAACAAAATCACCTATTAACAGATCTAAAGGAGGCATAGAAGAATCGTAATTATTTAATGGAATTAAGTCGTTAACAGTCATTTTGGTTTCAGTAATTGTGCCTGTTTTGTCGACGCAAAGGACATTAACGCGGGCCAAGGTTTCAATACACTTCATATCGTGAACCAGAACCTTCTTTTTGGCTAGACGTATTACACTAACCGCAAGAGCTACACTTGTTAGAAGATATAGTCCTTCTGGAATCATTCCCATAATGGCAGCTGCAGTAGAGGTAACACTATCCTTTAGGGGAGTATCGTTGTAAAAATATTGTTGAGAAAATAATATAATACTGATAGGAATGATGATGATACCGACAACTTTTACTAACTTATTCAGAGAGCGAATCATTTCTGATTGCTCTGTAGTATCCATAATCTTCGCCTCAGCAGTTAATTTGGCAGCATAGGAATTCTTTCCTACCTTTTCAAGGCGAGCCTGACAGCGTCCAGATACAACAAAACTACCAGATAGCAAGTGATCTCCTGGCCGCTTAGTAATTTGATCTGATTCACCTGTAATAAGGGACTCATTAACTTGAACCTCACCAGCTAGGATTATTCCATCAGCAGCTATTTGGTTACCTGCTGACAAAATAACTAAATCATCTAATACTAGTTTTTCAACAGGTATAGTGAGGGAAAGACCATCTCTAAGAACTGTAGCTTTAGGAGAGTTAAGTACAGATAACTTCTCTAGTGTTCTTTTGGAACGGACCTCCTGGATAATTCCGATTAGAGTATTAGCAACGATAATGGGAACAAAGGTTAAATCTACAAAAGAACCAACAAAAATAAGCAAGGCTGTAATAATAGCGAATATTAAGTTGAAATACGTAAACGTATTGCTGAATATAATTTCTTTTGTTGTCTTGGAAGGGGGATCCACGGGCACATTGGTATGCCCTTGCTTGATTCGAGTATCTACTTGCTCTCTAGTTAATCCATAGCCAATTTGAGGGGAATAACGAAGAAAAGTTCTCGCTTGTGTGGAATCTTCCGAGATATAGTTGGTTGTATTCATTGTCTCACCCGATTTCTCCTATAAGTTAAACTGCAAAATACTACATTCTACTATTATTGTATCCATAATATGGATGTGTTTGCAATCACTAAAATTAAATTTAAGGTAATCTTAATAAAATCCCTCCATTGTGGTACAATGAAGATAAGTTTAGAATAGAAAATGAAGCATGTGACTGGCTTTTTATAGCATATAAATACATAGATAGGAGTAATGTAGCATGGAATCATATATTAGTTTTGAAAATGTTACAAAGCAGTATAACATGGGAGAGGTTACTATTGATGCATTAGCGGGAGCCTCTTTTTCCATAGAAGAGGGAGAGTTTGTAGTTATTGTGGGCCCTAGTGGTGCAGGAAAGACTACCGTTTTAAATATATTGGGAGGAATGGACTGCCCAACGTCGGGAAACGTTACGGTAGACAACACAGTAGTGTCCGACTTAAAAGGAAAACAACTGATTAAATATCGTAGAGAGGATATAGGTTTTGTTTTTCAATTCTATAATTTAATGCAGAACTTGACTGCATTGGAGAATGTGGAGTTGGCATCTCAAATATGTAAAGAACCTTTAGATGCCAATGAGGTATTAGAGGAAGTTGGGTTAGGTCATAGGAAGCAGAACTTTCCTGCTCAGTTATCAGGTGGAGAGCAACAGAGAGTATCTATTGCTAGAGCACTGGCTAAAAATCCAAAGATGCTACTTTGTGATGAGCCTACTGGAGCATTAGACTATGTAACAGGAAAGGCTATTCTAAAACTATTGCAGGATACTAGTCGAGAAAAGGGGATGACTGTAGTGGTAATAACTCATAATCAAGCTATAACCCCTATGGCAGATCGTATCATTTCTATTAAAAATGGGAAGGTACAATCCCAACAAATCAATGAACAAAAAGCCTCTGTGGAAGATATCGAGTGGTAAGGGGTGAGAGCATGAAGAAAGCACTGAGAAAGGATTTTTTTAGGGAAATTAGAAAGAGTAAAAGCAGATTTATTTCGATCTTTTTCATTGTTGCCCTTGGTTCAGCCTTCTTTTCTGGAGTTAGAAGCTCAGAGCCAGACATGAGATACTCCGCTGATCACTATTATGATGAAAGTAATATGATGGATATTAGAGTGATTTCTCCAATGGGACTGACGAAGGCAGATTTAGACACTATCTCAGAAGTTGAAGGAGTAGAAAAAGCCTCTATTTATATGACTCAGGAGTTATCCTGTATTAGAGGATCGTTAGAATATAATATTAGAAAGATAGCTACACAAGAAGGAAAGGATAATTTTCTTCTTAAAGAAGGAGAGTTTCCTGAAAAAGATGGAGAATGTTTAGTAGATGATGCTTTTGCAAAGGCACATGAGATTAAGATAGGTGATAAACTAACATTTTCTAGTGGTGAACAGCAGACAGTTGTAGGGATGGGAGAAAGCTGTTGGTATCTAAGCTGGGACCGAGGAACCTGTGCTATAGGAAATGGTAAAGTAGATGGATTTGTGCTAGTGGCAATGTCGGCCTTTCCATCTACTGTGTATTCAGAGATTCATGTACGTGTTGCAGGGGCAAAAGAACTAGTGGCATATACGAAAGAGTATGAGAATAAGGTAAATGAGGTTAAGCAAAGAATTGAAACAGTAGCAGAATCAAATCAACCAAAATGGTATGTGCTAGATCGTAATTCTCTAGAAACCTATGTAGAATATGGGCAAGATACAAGTAGAATAGGTGCCTTGGGCAATGTCTTTCCATTGATCTTTTTCATTGTAGCAGCCTTAATTAGTCTCACTACTATGACAAGAATGGTGGAAGAGCAGAGGATGCAAATAGGGACTCTAAAAGCCTTGGGTTATAGTAATAAGTCTATTACAGCAAAATATCTTCTATATGCATTACTTGCAACCCTTGGTGGAGGTATCCTTGGGGTGTTAGTGGGAGAAAAACTATTTCCTTATATCATTATTACAGCCTATGGTTTAATGTATGTAGGGTTACCAAAGTACTTCGCTCCGTGGCAACTACAGCCTGCCCTTATTGCGGTTTCTATCTCGGTAGCTGTAACGACATTAGCGGCTATTGGGGCTACTTATAAAGAATTGTTGGGAAAACCAGCAGATTTAATGCGTCCAGTATCCCCTAAGGCTGGTAAGAGAGTTCTGATAGAACGTGTCTCATTTATATGGAAGAGGCTTAACTTTACGAAGAAGGCAACCATACGTAATTTGTTCCGCTTTAAAAAACGATTTTTTATGACGGTATTCGGAATCGGAGGTTGCATGGCCTTATTGATGGTTGGCTTTGGCTTACGAGACTCAATATTTGACGTTGTCAAATATCAATATAAAGAGATTTTTAAGCACAATGCAGAAGTTCAATTAAATACCTCCATTACACAGGAGGAGCTTTGGAACCTAGAGTCTCTTATTCATAAACAACCTACAATAGAGGATAATACGAAAGTCTTTAACAAATCCATAGAGGTAAGTGGAAATAATGAAGAAAAGACCGCCATTCTCTATATACCAGAAAACACGGAGAAAATTAACCATTACATAGAACTTCGAAATCGTAAAACCAAGGAAGTATATGCATTTCCGAAAGAAGGAGCTGCTATTACAGAAAAGCTTGCCTCTAGTTTAAGTTTGTCTGTAGGTGATGCAATAAACATAAAGATAAGCGATACTGAGATGAAGCCTGTGGAAATCTCATATATTGTAGAAAATTATCTATATAATTATATCTTTTTGTCTACAGACACATATCAGGGGTTATTTCAGGAAAACCCACAAATGACTAGTATTTTGCTGTTAAGTAAAAGTCAGACAGAGGAAGAGGAATCTAACTTAGGTGCGACCTTAATTGCAAGTAAGGGGTGCAGTGGAGTAAGCTTTACCAAAGATTTTAATAAAAAGCTTACAGATTTAATGAGCCATTTTAATATCATTGTGTGGGTACTTATTATATCAGCAGGTCTTTTGGCTTTTGTTGTACTGTATAATCTTAACAACATAAACATAACAGAGAGAAAAAGGGAACTTGCAACGATTAAGCTACTAGGTTTTTATGATGGGGAAGTGGCAGCTTATGTATATCGAGAAAATGTACTATTGACTTCGATCGGAGCTGTAATCGGAGTTATTCTTGGGATTATTTTGCATGGTTATGTAGTTAAAACTATAGAAGTTGACATAATGATGTTTGGCCGCACAATAAAGAATCTTAGTTATCTCTATAGTTTTGTCTTGACTATCTTATTTTCTGTTTTTGTTAACATGGTTATGTATTTTCATTTGAAAAAAATAGATATGGTAGAATCTTTAAAGAGTGTTGAGTAAAGAAATTAGAGATTGGCAAAGGAGGGAAACTAAAATATGACTAGAATAGAATTAAGACCTTTGTCACCTAAGGATGGTCCCTTGGTTTATCGACTATTACAGAGGGTTCCTGCCCATGAGAATGGTTTTTATAATGGAGCCAATGGGTTATCTTATGAGGAATATAAAAAATGGCTTCTTCGAAGAAATGAGATTCAACATGGTATTAATTTGGAAGAAGGTGCAGTAGCAGAAAGTACTTATTGGTTGATAGTAAATGATATTCCTGTGGGAATAGGCAAGATCCGCCATAAATTAACACCAGCACTTAAAAAGCATGGTGGAAGTATCTCCTATAGTATAGCTCCTCAATATAGAAATAATGGGTATGGTACGGTTTTATTAAGTCTTTTATTGGAACAGGCAAAGAGTATGGAAGTACCAGAGCTTCTTGTGATGATATATAACTACAATTATCCTAGTGAGAAAGTAATTATAAAGAATGGTGGAATCTTCTGTGGAAAAACAGAGCTAAGGACTTATTACCAGTGGGATACGTAAAAAGATGAACAAAATAGACTGTAAGAGAATAAAGAAAAACCCGGGTTTGCCTTTTATGTAAGGCACCCTGGGTTTTTATAGTTTAGATTACTGTTTGTTTAGCCAGTGAACGGCTGATTCCGTATTAGTAAAGAATTGAAAGCGTGCTAATTCGCTTCCTTTATACTTGGATTTTACAGTAAAGATGGCTCTAGCATTAACAGGTACACCAACGATAGCTACTTTATCAATATAATCTTTGCACTTTTCTAGTTGATCCCAAAAACGACGCATTACCTCATTGTTTACATGGGTGTAATGAAACGACACACAAATGGACCTTTTGCTAAAAAATGGTCTACAAATATAGTTCTCTTGTAGATTCATAACATGGAATAAGGCCTTATGGTCGCGATAGAAACTATTGTAAGCAACATAATAGATCTCATTGGTAGTACAGTCATCCTGTTCAATACAGGTTTCCTTTGCTCGTAACAGCATATGTATCCCCCTCCAGTTTGATTATTTTAAATATATGAATATATTTACCACATATTACTATTATACATGGATATGGATAAGTTGGCAAGTTTAAGAATGCTGTAAGATATACAAGCACATTCGTTTTTATTAGACATACAATGTAGTGCGGGAATGAAACTTTGAAAGGAATCTGTTATATATGGATCAAAGAAATTGTAGACACAATAGAGACTATAATTGTACACTGGGAAATAGGTATTACTGTAAAGAAGCCAGAAACTCCTGTTGCAATAGTACTAAAAATATAGTGGAATGCCCAAATGTTATGGAAGCCCCAGTAGACTGTATGCCAATTGCAATGGCTTATGTACCTTGGCAACAATGGGGAGAAGTATTTACAGGTGAAGCAGGCTTAGCACATGCAACCATTTTCCCTGAACTGGTAAAACCATGGTGGACTAAGTGCGGTTCAAGAATGTGAGGTGCCCTATGAATAGATGTGAAAGAGAAAGCCTATTACAGTTTATTTCGGAAGTAAGCTTTGCAGTATTGGATGTAGGACTTTATTTGGATACCCATCCATGTGATAGAGAAGCATTGCTTTACTATAAAAAATACAGAGATTTAAGAGAACAAGCACTAGATGAGTATTCCAAAAAGTTTGGACCATTGTTAGTTACAAATGTTGATAATGATTGTTTTTGGACTTGGACGGAAGAGCCTTGGCCTTGGAAAGGTGGTAAAGAGTAGATGTGGAATTATGAAAAAAGATTACAATACCCAGTTAAGATTTCCAAGTGTAACTTAAAGGCAGCGCAGGTTATAATGAGTCAATATGGCGGACCAGATGGAGAACTAGGAGCTTCCTTGCGTTACTTATCACAACGATATGTTCAGCCATATAAAGAGGTTGCAGGAATACTAACGGATATTGGTACTGAAGAACTTGCTCATATGGAGATGATTAGTGCTATTGTATACCAATTAACAAAAGGTGCAACTCCACAACAAATTAAAGATTGTGGATTTGACAAATATTTTGTAGATCATACCTTAGGAATATATCCACAATCCGCTGGCGGTGTGCCATGGAGTGCACTTACCATTCAGTCAAAGGGTGACCCAATTACAGATTTGCATGAGGATATGGCAGCAGAACAAAAAGCTAGAACCACTTATGACAATATTCTTAGACTTGTTGATGATCCAGAGGTTTGTGACCCAATTCGTTTCTTAAGAGAGAGAGAAATCGTTCACTACCAGAGATTTGGAGAAGCACTTCGAATTACCCAAGATAAATTAGACGCAAATAATTTCTACTATATAAATCCAGCATTTGATTTATCATTTATGAAGAATAAATAGTAAAGAGGAATATAACAAATTATAATAGAGGGTCGTTTCAGAAGGATGTAGCTTCTGGGGCGGCCCTTATTGAATTCATAAGAATTTAGAATGCTATAATGTATCTTAATGTTCATCAAAGTATATACCAAATAAATAAACTGGAAAATCTATGTAAGACATGTTATAATATTAGCTTAGATACTTAAAAGGGCTTTTCCCAAACTAATTATTCGTAGGTGAGAGGAGAGGAACTATTATGAAAAATAAAGCATGCCAGATTAGAAAGATTGTCCGCAATGTTGCAGCCTTGGAAGCCGTACGGCAAATCAGGTTGGGTTTAATGGTGCTATTGTTGATGGAATTCTTTCTTCGTACTTATTATCGTTGCGCGCTATCTGGGTTGATGTTTCTTCTTCTTTGGCTAGCAGTAGGGCCCTTTATGATTGGACAATTTCTTAGGAAGGACAAGACAAAGGAGCAAGCCTCATTATTACCTGTTTTCTGTAAGAAATATCGCTATAGTCAAAAGGGACTTTATTCTCAGATGATTACTTGTGTGGTGTGTTTGTTTTATTTTGTTATTCAGCAGTATGCCAATATAAATAGTTCTATTACAGAGCACTTTATTATTTTTGCACCTACCTTTTATTTCATAGGTATGATAATAGGGTTTATTAGTTTATATTTTCATAAGAGAAAGAAATTAGGTAATATACTTGAGAACAATCAGCTTTAAGGATTTAGGGGGTGTTATAGGCAAAATGTAGTATAAAAGGGGCATAAATATGTAAAATTAATAACATTTAGTAATATTTAAAAAAAAAACTTTAAAAAATGTGAAAAACTGTTTATAATATAGAATGTATTAGTATGAGAAGGACAACAAGGGTACATGTTGCTATATTGAATAGATGAAGAAAGATAGTTTGAAAGGAGTAACTGCATGTTGGGCTGTGATATTGGAATTGATTTAGGAACCGCTAGCGTACTTGTTTATATAAAAGGAAAGGGCGTAGTTTTAAAAGAGCCATCTGTAGTGGCATTTGATCGTGATACGAATAAGACTAAGGCTATTGGAGAAGAAGCTAGATTGATGCTAGGAAGAACTCCAGGAAATATCGTTGCAGTAAGGCCATTACGTCAGGGTGTAATTTCTGATTATACTGTAACAGAAAAGATGTTGAAATACTTTATTCAGAAAGCAGTTGGCAAACAACGCTTTAGAAAGCCTAGAATCAGTGTTTGTGTACCTAGTGGTGTTACAGAGGTTGAGAAGAAGGCTGTTGAGGATGCAACTTATCAAGCTGGTGCAAGAGAAGTTGCCATTATCGAAGAGCCAATTGCAGCAGCAATTGGAGCTGGTATTGATATCTCAAGACCATGTGGTAACATGATTGTAGATATCGGTGGTGGAACTACAGACATCGCTGTAATTTCTCTTGGTGGTACTGTAGTTAGTACTTCTATTAAGATTGCAGGTGACGATTTTGATGAAGCTATCGTTCGTTACATGAGAAAGAAACACAATCTTTTAATTGGTGAGAGAACAGCAGAGGATATTAAGATTAAGATAGGCTCTGCATTTAAGAGACCAGAAGTTGCGTCTATGGATGTTAGAGGTCGTAATCTTGTTACTGGTCTTCCAAAGACTATTACTGTAACTTCTGATGAGACAGAAGAAGCATTGAGAGAGACAACTTCTCAGATTGTAGAAGCTGTTCACAGTGTATTAGAAAAGACTCCACCAGAATTAGCTGCTGATATTGCAGATCGTGGTATTGTATTAACTGGTGGTGGATGTTTATTATATGGATTAGAAGAGCTAATTGAAAGTAAGACAGGCATAACTACTATGACTGCAGAAGACCCTATGACAGCTGTAGCAATTGGTACTGGTAAGTTTGTAGAGTTTTTAGCAGGAAAGAGAGACTAATCGGTAATATGAAAATTAAAGTAGCTTTCTAGGGAGAGCTACTTTTTTGTTTACATAGGAAATTGCTTCGCAATAACCTATGTAACAAAAAAGCTTTCTAAAAGACAGAAAGCTTGTAATCGCACTGCGATGGAATGGATAATGTCGTTTACACGACCCACCGCAGGCGGAGAGTTTCGCAAGCGAAACTCTTTATTCTTTACATAGGAATTGGACTAATGTACATCACCTAATAATGAAGTAAAGAGGTGGTGAGTTAGTACTAAAAAAAGGTTAATGTTATGGAGAAGGTAGCCGATATATTATACGAGCTATTAACTAAAACCAGAAGGGAAGGGTTGCATGGTTAGAGGTTTATATTCTGCCTATAACGGTATGGTAAGCGAGCAGAAGAGATTGGAAGTAATATCTAATAATATCGCTAATGCTGCTACGGTAGGATACAAGAGCGAAGGAGTAACAAATCAGTCCTTTGATAGTGTTTATACGTTAAAGATTAAGGATGCCACAAATGGTTTTGTGGATGAAAGAATTGGAGATATGAGCCTGGGTTCCAAGATTGGTGAAGTGTATACAAACTACAATCAAGGATCTATAAGACAAACAGGCAATGCCTTTGATTTAACCATGGAAGGTAAAGGATTTTTTACGATTGCCGTATTAGACAGTGATGGTAATGAATCTATTAAATATACTCGTGACGGTAGCTTTAAGCTGGGCAGTGACGGAAGTCTGTTAGATGTAGATGGTAATCATGTAGTAGGTGCCGGTGGTAATATTGAGATTCCGCTTGATGCAAAAGAGATCACAATAGATGCCATTGGTGGAATATACGCTGACGGAAACTATGTGGATAGTGTAAAAATAACAGATTTTGCAGATTATGACTACATAAAGAAGTTTGGCAATAACCTATATGAAACGGTAGATGGAGCAGAGGAAATTCAGGCCACTGGAACAGTACGTCAAGGTTATCTCGAGCAATCCAATGTTAACTCTGTCAGTGAGATGGTAAATATGATTGCCATTACAAGATCCTATGAGGCTAATCAAAAAGTCATACATACAGTAGACAGTATGCTTGATAAGGCTGTGAATACTGTAGGAAGGGTGTAGGAAAGGGGATATAGCTTATGATGAGATCATTGTGGACTGCAGCTACTGGTATGGCAGCACAGCAGACCAATGTAGATACCATATCAAACAATTTAGCAAACATTAATACTACAGGATATAAAAAAGAAACAGCGGAATTCAAATCCCTACTTTATCAAACTATTCAAGCAACATCCACTGATAATGAGGGGAATGTAAAACCTGTTGGTGTACAGGTAGGTCTAGGAGTTCGTAATTCTGCTGTAACTACAAGATTTGACCAGGGTACTATTACAACTACAGAAAATCCTTTAGATCTTACTATTGAAGGAGACGGCTTTTTTATGATTCAACAACCAGATGGTAGCATTGGTTATGTAAGAGGAGGAGCTTTTTCTGCAGCATTAAAGGATGGTGGGGTTACTATTTCGTATGGCGATGGCAGTCCAGTACTAGATATTAACCAAGAGCCAATTATATTTGATAACACCTATAATATGTCTCAGATATCCATTGATGGAATGGGAAGAATATCATTTCCAGATGCTAATGGAAATCAGCAGCTGACAGGAATAGAGCTTGGGATAGTACAATTTGTTAATCCAGCAGGACTTACTAAGCTAGGGAATGGGATATTTGCAGAAAGCGTAGCTTCTGGTGAAGCAAGATTAGAGGCGGATACAGATGGTATTACTAGAAGTGTACTTAAACAAAAATGTTTAGAAGCTTCTAATGTTTCTGCGGTAGATGAAATGGTTAATCTAATTGTAGCCCAGAGAGCTTATGAAATGAACTCTAAGATTATTACAGCCTCCGATACTATGTTGCAGCAAGCTAATAATCTACGTTCATAAAGTAGATAGGAGAAACATCACATGAGTATATCAATTGATAATAATAATTTATATTCTTTATACAATACCAATTCTTCTGGTAAAATGTCAAGTGAGAAGCTAAAATCTACCTTAAGCGGTGATTTGTCCAATGCAACGGATCAAGAGTTAATGGATGTGTGCAAGGATTTTGAGTCTTATTTTGTTGAGATGGTACTAAAAGAGATGGAAAAGACAGTAGAATCCAGTGATAAAAACGAATATACCGAGTATTTTGGTGATACGTTATATCAAGAGTACGCAAAAAATATTACTGAAAGTGGGTCAATAGGTTTAGCAAAGACACTTTATGAATCTATGAAGAGAGATTTGTCACATGATACCATAGACTAGGTTTCAGGAAAGAAATCCTTGTGCAATGATTAAGGTGTTGTTATAATAAGTGAATAAAGAGCATAAAGAGGAAGGGCTGTCGTAACAATACGATAGCCCATTTTTGGCGAGGTGGAACAACCAGTGGAAGAAGTATTAGAAGGTTATGTAGATCGAATTGTATATCGAAACAATGACAATGGTTATACGGTACTTAGCTTAGTTCGTGATGATATTGAGATGACCGTTGTGGGAACCTTTACCTTTGTTAGTGAAGGAGAGTATATCTGTGTCACTGGTACTTATACTACCCACCCTGTCTATGGGGAACAGCTACAAATGAAATCCTTTGAAGTGAAGGAGCCAGAGGATCTTTTTTCTATGGAGAGATATCTGGGGTCTGGCGCCATTAAAGGTGTAGGCTGTGCACTAGCTGCTCGAATTGTACGCAAATTTAGAAAAGAAACCTTTGCGATTATTGAGAAAGAGCCGGAAAGACTAGCAGAAGTCAAGGGTATTAGTGAACGTATGGCTAGGGATATTAGTATACAATTTGAAGAGAAAAGGGAGATGCGTAACGCTTTACTATTTCTTCAAAAGTACGGAATTTCCAATACCTATGCGGTAAAGATATATCAACAATATGGCCAGAGAATGTATGATGTTATCCAGAAGAATCCTTATCAGTTAGCAGAAGATATTAGTGGAATAGGATTTAAGCTAGCAGATGAGATTGCTCGGAATGTAGGAATATCACTAGACTCTGGTGACCGCGTTAAGGCAGGAATTCTATATATACTAGGTAATGCTACTGGTATAGGCCATGTCTATCTGCCAGAGCAGGAATTATTAAGACAAAGCAGTGAACTTCTTTTAGTGGAGATTACTGACATTGAGAGACACTTACTGGATATGCAGATTGACAAAAGGATCATTGTGAAGGACATAGAAGGCATACGAGTTATTTATAGCTCTATTTATTACTATATGGAGCTTAATTGTGCAAGAATGTTACATGATCTCAATGTAAAATATAATTTAGCACAACAAGTTTTGGAGGAACGAGTAATTCGTTTAGAGAAAAGTGCAAACATTGTGTTAGATGATAGGCAGAGAGAGGCTATCTATGAGGCAGCCAGAAATGGTTTACTTATCATCACAGGTGGACCAGGTACAGGAAAGACCACTACCATTAACCAGATTATACGTTTCTTTGAGTCGGAGGGGTTACAATTTTTATTGGCTGCTCCTACAGGTCGTGCTGCTAAGCGAATGAGCGAAACTACTGGGTATGAGGCACAGACCATACACCGATTGTTAGAGCTTAATGGAGCAGTAGATGAAGCAGATGTTCGAGTGAGATTTGAGCGTAACGATGAAAATCCACTTGAGGCAGATGCAATTATTATTGATGAGATGTCCATGGTAGATATCAATCTGCTTCATGCCTTTTTAAAAGCGGTATCTGTAGGTACTAGGGTTGTTTTTGTAGGAGATGTAAATCAGCTTCCGAGTGTTGGACCTGGTAATGTCCTAAAAGATATGATACAGTCAGAGAGCTTCAATGTGGTACGACTTACCAAGATATTTCGTCAGGCAGCAGAAAGTACGATTATAACTAATGCCCATAAGATAAATGAAGGAAAACCAATTCGATTAGATAATAAGAACAAGGATTTCTTTATGCTTAAAAGAGAAGACCCTACCTTGATTACACGAGTAGTTTTGTCCCTTGTAATGGAGAAGATGCCAAAGTATGTGAATGCCTCACCTCTGGATATCCAGGTCCTTACTCCTATGAGAAAAGGGGAGCTTGGAGTAGCAAAGCTTAATGAGGTGCTGCAACGATACATGAATCCGTCTTCGCCTGACAAAAAGGAAAAAGAATTTCGTGAGGTAGTATATAGGGAAGGCGATAAGGTCATGCAGATTAAGAATAACTACCAGATGGAGTGGGAGATTCGCAATGAGTATAATATTTGTCTGAATAAGGGAACAGGTGTCTTCAATGGCGATTGCGGTATTATAGTAGAGATTAACACTTTTGCAGAACTTATGACCGTAGAGTTTGAAGAGGGAAGAAGGGTAGAGTATCCATTTGCCAACCTGGAGGAACTAGAACTTGCCTATGCGATTACCATCCACAAATCTCAAGGTAGTGAGTATCCAGCTGTTGTCATTCCACTATTGACGGGACCAAGAATGCTATTTAATCGTAATCTCTTGTATACTGCGGTGACAAGGGCTAAGCAATGTGTTACTATTGTAGGCAGTGAAGATATTGTTAGGAAGATGATAGACAATACTATGGAACAAAAGCGTTATACCAGCTTAGATGTGCGCATTAGGGAAATCAATTATTTGTAAAATGTGTTAAATTGTATTATAATGAGCTAAGGTTAAATAATAGCACTGCATAGGGAATGTATGTATAACGTAAGTAAGGAAGGAGATTGGTTATGAATTGTACTTTAGTGGTGATGGCTGCTGGGATGGGAAGTCGTTTTGGCGGTATTAAACAGCTTGAACCGGTGGGACCAAGTGGTGAAATCATCATGGATTATTCAGCTTATGCGGCTAAGAAAGCAGGCTTTAATAAGATTATTTTTATAATTCGTAAGGATTTAGAAGAGGATTTTGTTAAAATTGTAGGTAATAGAGTAGCAGAGCAAATTGATGTGGAGTATGTGTTTCAGGAGATTGATGATCTTCCTGAAGGGTTTATGGCACCAGAAGGAAGAGTAAAGCCTTGGGGAACGGGACATGCAATTCTTACTGTAAAAGATAGTATTAATGGACCATTTGCTGTTGTTAATGCAGATGATTATTATGGCGAAGAAGGTTTTAAAAAGCTCTATGACTTTCTTACTAGTCAGACGAAAACGTCAGATAAGTATAACCTTTCTATGGTTGGGTTCCAGTTAGGCAACACCTTAAGTGAAAATGGTTCTGTAACTAGAGGTGTATGCAAGGTGAATTCTAATCATAAGCTTGTGGATATCTTAGAGACCTCTGGTATTCATAGAAAGGGCGATACGATTATTTCTGATATAAAGGGACAGGAGCTAACAGATGAAACACCAGTATCTATGAATATGTGGGGTTTTATGCCTGAATTTCTTAATGAGTTAGAACATCGTTTTATAGAGTTTCTATCTCATATTGAAGGAAATGAATTAAAAGCAGAGTTTTTATTGCCTATGATAGTAGGTGAGCTTATTCAAGAAAATAAGGCTGAGGTGACAGTGTTATCCTCTAAGGATAAGTGGTTTGGAGTAACCTATAAAGAAGATAAAGAATATGTTGTGAAATCTATTGCAGCTCTTGTGGAACAAGGGGTGTACCCAGATAAATTATTTTAAGGTCGATAGACTATGAGGGGACTTAAGGGTGTATTAGATTTCTTATATCCTAAAAGGTGTCCTATCTGTGAAAACATTGTAATGCCAAAGGGGAATCTTATTTGCAGAGGTTGCTTTGAGCAACTTCCCTTTGTTATAGAACCTTGTTGTAAAAAGTGTGGAAAGCCTTTAGGAAGTGTGGAAAAAGAGTATTGTTACGACTGTGAAAAGCGGACCTTTCATTATGAAATGGGCTATGGACTATGGATATATGATGAGAAAATGAAGAGGTCTATATCGGCTTTTAAGTATAGAGGGAAAAGAGAGTATGCAGAATTTTATGGACAACAGCTTTTAAACCGTTATAAAAAGTGGATAATGTCCATGGGAATACAGGTTATTATTCCTGTGCCTATACATAGCAAGAAACTCCGAACTAGGGGCTATAATCAGGCAAGACTTCTGGCTGATATAGTTGGAAAAGGAATGGGCATTCCTGTAGAGGAAGTGTTGGAGCGTTCTATTAATACACGGCCACAGAAGGTATTAGACAATAAAGAAAGAATATATAACTTACAACATGCATTTGGACTTAATTCATTAAATAAATTTACTATAGAAGGTAAAAGAGTGTTATTAATTGACGATATATATACTACAGG
>JAEZQN010000125.1 GCA_023441145.1 Bacillota bacterium | reverse complement strand
GATATACCTGACCCCAAATATGGTTTTTCAGTTCTAAAAATTCTGGTGACATCTTTGTTTCCTGTGTACGAGGATATGGGATATTGATATCAACGATTTCCTTAATACGTCCTGGTCTTGCACTCATAATGATAACTTTCTGCGCAAGAATAATTGCCTCATCAACATCATGAGTAATAAAGAAACAGGTCTTCTGCTCTTTTTCCCATGTCTCTAATAACTCTGTCTGTAACTGGGTTCTTGTCTGTGCATCTAAAGCTCCAAATGGCTCATCCATCAAAAGAATAGATGGGTTTACTGCATAAGCTCTTGCAATGGCAACACGCTGTTTCATACCACCAGACAATTCTTTTGGATAATGGTTCACAAAATCCTCTAACTGTACCATTTTTATGTATTTCATTGCAATATCTTCTGCTTCTTTTCCCTTAATACCTTTCAACTTCAAACCAAACATAACATTTTTCTTAACTGTCATCCATGGAAACAATGCATACTGTTGGAATACAACACCTCGCTCTATTCCTGTTCCCTGTACTTCTTTTCCATCACAATATATTTTACCTGAAGTCGGTTCTAGCAAACCTGCTATAATATTTAACAAAGTGGATTTTCCACATCCTGAAGGCCCCACTACACATATAAATTCATTTTCTTTTATGTCAAGGTTAACGCCATTTAATGCAATCATTTCACCGTTTCTGGTATCATAAACCTTTCTGACGTTGTCAATCTTAACCTTTACACTTCTCTCTTCTCCTGCCATCCTGTGAACCTCCTTTCTAAGTATTTAACAATTTTTTCAATTAACATACCAATAATACCGATGATGATGATATATAAAAGCATTGGTGTTGATTCAAAACTGTTATTCAAAGATCGGATTCTCATTCCAAGGCCTGCTACTGCTCCTGTAGATTCCGCTGCAATTAGTGTTGTCAAGGCTGTAGAACTACCTAGTCTGATGGCAGTTATAATAAATGGTAAGGTTGCTGGAGCAATGACTTTTAAGAAAATATCCTTATCTGTTGCTCCTAAAACCCTTGCGGCTTTGATTAAAGTTTCATCTATGTTAACAACGCCTTGGTAGATTGTAACAGTCATAATTAAGAAGGTTGCAATCGTAATTACAATAATCTGTGGTTTACGTCCAACACCTGCTGAGATAACTACTAACGGTACATATGCTAAAGGTGGAATGTTACGAATGAACTGAATCCATGGTTCAATAATATTTCTTACTGGCTTATACCATGCCATCAAAATAGCTACTGGTAAAGAAAGTACAAACCCAATTCCAAAACCTGCAATTACAGAGATTAAGCTGCTTGTAATGTCTGTCCAAAATACTCCTCTTTCAATCATTGTAGATATGGACTTAAGTGTTTCTACTACATTAGGAAAACTTCGAGCTGTCTGTGGATTTATTGATAAGACATACCACAATATCATAGCTGTTGCAAACGATAAGAGCATCCATGCCCATTTCGGCATCTTATTGCTTTTGTTTTTCATTTTTATCCCTATTCCTTTCCTTCATTTGTTTCTCAACTGATGCCTTTAGTTTATCATCTTGTTCAAAATTTATAAGTATGAACTTTTTTCATACTTATTCGACATAATAATACAATGTGATGCTACACAAACCTTGTTTTCATGAATACCATTTTAAGCAAACAGTAGGACTGCGAAGCAGCCCTACTGTTTATATAACTACCGTCATTCTGTCGGAAGTTTCACTATTTGATTGTGTTTAGTACTTACCTGCTTCAACCATAAGGTCAAGCATTACATAATCAGATACAGCTGGTTCTGTCTGTCCATCTTCTAGTGTAACCGCACCACTACTAATGAAGTTATTCTTCTGTATTTCATAGTAGTTTTCTACTGTACCATCTGCTGCACCACTAGCAACTTCTGCACCTGTTAACCAGTCAGCATCACCACGTTGTGATAATACAGTATCCTTATCCTGTGCAACCTGTTTTGCAACTAAAGCTGCTGTTTCTTCCTGATGTTCTTCTGCTGCATAATCCATAGCTTTGAATAATGCTCTTGTAAATCTTACTAATACATCTCTTTTTTCTGTTGCGAAGTTTGGCATTGCGATCCAGCTTGCTAAAGATACTGTCTCATCAGCGAATGTAAGGTTATCTGTTAATTTTGTTGTATCTGGATTTTGTTCTAGAATCTGTAAGCTGTTTGGTGACCAAGTAGCACATGCATCAACACCGCCAGATAGCATAGCTGTAACAATGGCAGAAGCATCCATATCTACGGCTTCGATATCATTCATTGTCATACCTGCTTTTTTTAATGAGTTTAGAAGGATATCTTCGCTAGAACTTCCAGAAGAGTATGCAACCTTCTTACCTTTAAGATCTTCTATTTTTGTGACACCTTTGCCACCAATTAAAGCATCACCGTTGGAGATATGAGATAAAGCAAAAATTGTTGCCTTGCCTTGAACACAAAGTTTATGAGCTCCCTGTCCAATGTATCCAACATCTATACTACCAGACTCCATAGCAGCGATGATTGTTGGTCCATCTTGGAATTCTATTAAATTAACAGTAATGTTTTCATCTTTTAAGAAACCTTGTTCGATTGCATTTTCTATTGACCAAAGACTTCCATAGTTAGGCATGTAAGCAATGTTTAATGTAACTGGTTCAGCGCTTACTGGTTCTTCTGTCTTGTTCTCGTCTTCTGGTGTAGTTGTAGTTGTAGGTGTAGTTGTAGGTGCTTTACTCGCTGCAGGCTCCTCTGTTTTACTTCCACATCCTACTAGCATACCTGCTACTATAGTTACTACCATTAATAAACTCAATACTTTCTTTTTCATTTTCATACCCTTTCCTTTCGCGTTGTTTGAAGCACAAAACGTTATAAAAACGTTGGCTTTAAAAATTGTGTTGTAAGGAACTGCGCGCTGTTCCTTGTCTAACAAAGAAATGCTTGTCTTTTATGTATGCATTTAAGCTGTATACAGTGTTAAATCACTATTTTCTAACTTCTAGATATTCCTGATATACCTGACCCCAAATATGGTTTTTCAGTTCTAAAAATTCTGGTGACATCTTTGTTTCCTGTGTACGAGGATATGGGATATTGATATCAACGATTTCCTTAATACGTCCTGGTCTTGCACTCAT
>JAEZQN010000087.1 GCA_023441145.1 Bacillota bacterium | reverse complement strand
GTTCCCGAGTATCTTGTTGCGCCAAACATCCACACTTTATAGCTTAGAACGAAGAAGGCGATTCCTATCACTGGAGTAAACCAGGCTAGGATATGGATGTTGTCTGGTCGAAGGAAAAATAAGCTTGGATAGTAGGCAACAAAGCCAATCGGGATAACAAAGGTAAAGATAAATTTAAATACACCACTAAAGATATTGACTGGATATTTGGTGTACTCGGTGAATTTAAAGATAGTAACCATAATATATCCGGAATTCATTACCCAGAAACAAGTAGCTGCAGCCAGATTCATAATGCTAATCATAATAAGGGAAGCTGAGATAAATACTACAATCAACAATAATATTGAGACAAAGGTTACTGGAATCCCTAGGTGGCTCCAAGAATAAACCAGTAGGATGAGTCCCATAACAAACTCTCCTAGACCTTTTGGATCAAATACTTCAGAAATATAATAGAAATATAAGTTCATTGGACGAAAACAGTATTTCACGAAGTCTCCGGTATATACATGGGCTGTTAAATTCCAGTTGTTGTCAAAGAAGCACTGCATCGGTGTTAAGGCCATTAAAGAGAATCCATACAAGAACAAAATCTCATAATAGTTCCATCCGTTGATGTTGTCAAAGTTCTGGAACATAATCCAGAATACAATGAGTCCTGCCAGATTGGTTAACACCATTCCAAGTAGAGAGATTACAAAATCTGCCCGATAACTCATTTTACTTTTTAAGTCTTGGCCTAAGATTTTAAAATAAATCCTAGTATAAAAACTTAATTTACTTTTCTTCATCTACATCAGCCTCCATTCACTGTAATCTTATTCAGGGACCATTTCCAAAAGAGGGTGGCACCTGCAAAGAGAACTACTACCCACATTAATTGAGTAGCATACATTTTTCCAATGGTTTCCACAGATAGATCATTATGGAGAAGCATCTGCAGGGGAGTGTGATAGATTGACTGAAAAGGAAGCCGTTCCACTATAACCCGTATTCCATCTGGAAAGAACACTAAAGGTATACTTGCTCCAGATAGTAGGCTGATGATAACCTCTTTCATAATGTTAATTCCCCAAGAGGACTGAGTAAACAAGCATAAAGTTCCTATCATCATATTAATCATATAGTTAATAAGAAAACCTAAGATAAAGGAAGGTAGGAATAGTAGTAAGTTTAATCCTAATGGAATTGCACAGCCTGAGAGAAAGTAGACTGCTATGGCAGTTGGAAGGAACACAATAAAAAACCGCACCACAACCTCGCCAGTATTACTAAAAAATGTATAGGCACCAAAACGGATTGGTTTTAATAAGTCTAAAACAATGGTTCCTTGTTGTACCTTTCGACTCATTTGCCAGACAAGAAAGACCTCTACCATACTAACCATTGAGCCAGCAAGAACAAGATAAATCATTGTATCAGAGAAGGTCATTCCATTAACCACTCCAGTAGGAGCGGAGTCAAAAATAGCTTTCCATAAAAAATAGATAATAATCATGTAGATAATATTACCTATAAATGTTACAAATAAGGATAAACGAAATGTAAGCGCTCCCAGAATTCCTGCTTTTGTTAGTGTAAAATATTTTCTCATTTATTTTACACCTCCCTCATAGATCTTCTTGATCACACTTTCTGTGGAGATTTCCTGTAGTTGTATGTCACAAATTGACTTCTTTGTTTGTATTGCATTCATGACAGACATTACATCTACTTCCTCCTCATTTAACAGTACATCAATCCAATCGTCATTCACAAAGGTGTGAATGTTGTAGTTTGGGAATTTGGAGTCTAGGTACTCCTGGAGGGCAGAAGTCTCTTTATTTAGAGCCTCCTCAGACAACTGAGAACTCTCCTTAGTGAACCTAAGCTTTAGAGTACGGTATGTACCAAATAAGGTTCTTAGATTATCAATGTCCGCATTGTAAAGCATCTTACCTTTATCTATAATAACAGTTCGTTGACATAAGGAATCCACGTCCCCCATATCGTGAGTGGTAAGTATAACCGTAGTATTTTTTTGTCTGTTCAATTCTTTTACTAGATCACGAATTTTACTCTTCATGGATACATCTAGTCCTATGGTTGGTTCATCAAGAAATACTACTTGAGGATTATGTAAAAAGGCAGCTAATATATCACTTAAGGTTCGCTGGCCTAGAGACATTTCGCGTACTGGTCGGTGGTATAGTGCACTAGCATCTACTAAAGAGTCATATAAGTCTATCATTTCCTTATAGTTCTTATCACTAATTTCATAGATATCCTTTAGAATCTTAAAGGATTCAATCAAAGGAAGGGCCCACCATAGTTGAGTACGTTGCCCAAAAACAACACCTATGTTTTTGGCATTTTTAGTTCGGTTTTTATAGGGTTCTAAACCGTTGACAAGTATGCTACCCGATGTAGGCTTTAGAATACCGCTCATCATCTTAATGGTAGTACTTTTACCTGCTCCATTAGGGCCTAGATAACCAACGATTTCTCCCTTTTTAATATCCATGGAAACATCATCCACTGCTTTTATAATCTTATAATCTCTTGAAAATAAGTCTTTGATGCTCCCTTTTAGTCCTTCGTGCCGATTAAGTACTTTAAATTCTTTGGTAACTTGTTCAATATGTATGATACTTTCCGACATAGTGACCCCCTTTAACAAAATATAATACAGCTTTGAATAATTTAGCATTATAGCACTATGGTTATCGCTTTGCAAAGTTTTTTCCATAAATAGCAAAATGGTGGATGGCTGAATATGATAATATGGATAACAGTTACGAGGTGAGGTATGTACGGTTTACCGATGTTTTTGCTCTTACTGGAAAGCCTTGGGCAGAGAACTAAGACAGAAACAGATAGATCTAGAGACATAGTTAAGAGTATGGAACAATGGAATATTTCTTCTAGTAATCAAAATCAAGTTCAGCTGATTTTAACAAATAAAGA
>JAEZQN010000045.1 GCA_023441145.1 Bacillota bacterium | reverse complement strand
GAAAAACTCTTCCAGATTGGTTCCTAAGCATTGTAAAATGTCTACCAGCGTGGCAATGGAGGGGGAAGTCAAATCCCTTTCTAACTGGGAAATGAAACCTTTGGAAAGTTCGCTTCTATCTGCCAACTCTTCCTGGGTAAGACCCTTTTGTGTTCTTAACTCTTTAATCTTATGCCCAATATGCATACTATCCTCTCCTTCTTCCTGTGTTCCTATGTACGATGTACATATTAATCAGTAAAAGCTTCATTCATCATGTTTTTACTGATCATAAATTCAAGTAAAACTAAACTGAAAGTTTAGTTTTACTAAACAAGCAGCAAGATTTATTATACACCTAAAAAAACTGATGTCAATAGGAAAGTCACTGTCTTATCTATAATCTAAAAAAACAGACACAATTTGTGCCTGTTTTTAAGATTTATTATTTATTTTGTCTTTTTACCTACAATGCTACTATAACTTCCAAATACCGTTTTTCCATTTACAATACGATAAGCTCTGACCTTATAGTAATACCCTTTATTACGGCCTAACCCTTTATTGGTATAGGTAGTACTCTTTGTGGTAGCTATCTTCTTATAAGTTCCATTTTGGGTGGTAGCTCGATATATCTCATAACCACTAGCCCCAGACACTTTCTGATAGGTTAAACTAATCTTTCCAGCTCCAGCAGTGATCTTCGTTACTGCTGTCTTTGTTATGGATGGCTTTATCTTTACATAGCTTGTGTAAGCTGATGTATAATACTTACCAGATACTTTACGAGCTGCTACAACTTTATAATAATAGGTAGTACCTGTCTTTACCGTTTTATCCTTATATGTGGTTTTCGTAGTTGTTCCAATCCTTTTATATCCTCTATCTGCTTTTGCTGAACGATAAACATAATAATACCCGGCACCACTGGTCTTCTTCCAGGACATCGTTACCGAATTATAGGTAGTAGCACTTACTTTAAAAGAAGTAACTTTATTTAAGATAGGCTTTGCACTGGTTATAACTGGAGAGGAATAATATTTTCCCTTACTATCCTTATACATAGTATAAACCTTGAAATAATAGGTTCTTCCTGTAGAAAGTTTAGTACTTGTATACGTATTGGTTGTTACGGTTGCCAAGGTCTTATAAGAACCATTCTTGCTAGTAGCGTACTTAATCGTATATCCATCTGCACCATCTACCTTACTCCAAGCAAGCTTAACTGTATTATAGTTTACACTAGATGCTTTTACATTAGTTACTGCTGGAACTACAAGCTTAAATGCCACCTTATCTGAGGAAACACTCTTTACAGTAGTTCCATCTAATCCGATTGCAATAATACGATAATAATAGTTCACTCCAAAAGAAGCCGTAGTATCCACATACACCTTCGTCATAGAGTTTACCTTCTTTATAGTAGTGTAGGTACCATCCTTACTGGTACTACGTTGAATATTGTATTGATAAGCTCCTTGAACTGGGCTCCAAAGTAGTCTAACTGAAGTTAACTGATATTTCCCAATCTTAAATATTGGTTTACCAAGAGGTTCTGTACTAATCGTTAAACTTTGACCAGCAAGTGGAGTGCTTGTTGTAACACCTTTATTTACTGCGAGTAGTGTACTTTCTGATATCGCATTTTTATCCGCTATGGTTGTTATTGTGTCACGACTGTTTGCCCGGTAACTAAGTGTTTTCGTATTCATGTCGTAGTGGGTGAATCCAACCACAGATTCTTTTATATCAAACTCATAGTTATGATCCACTGTAGGATCATTTATCCCCTCAACAGGAAGGCTACTAGAAAACTGCCACATTCTCGTATATTCATAGTGTTTTGAATCTGAATTAAAATGATAATGGTTATTTACTATAGTACCATTAGTAGAATAATGGGCTATCCAAAAATCATAATTGATTGCATTCCTATCAAAATAATTTTTACTAAAATTACATCCACTATATACCATAGGCGTATAACCAGCTGCCTTTATTACTTCACAAAAGGCATTGATGATGGCTGTATTTGTTTCTTTAGATAAATCTTTATATATTTCTGTTTTTTCTATATCAATAACAACTGGATATGTAATCTTATACCCTTTTATTCTAGATAAAATATAATTAGCATCCTGCTTTGCTTCTTCTACTGTAGTGGCCTGCGCATAATGGTATACCCCTACTGGTACTTTATTGGCTATGGCATTGCTAAGATTATCTTCCAACTTCGGATCATTATAATATTGATATTTCCCGTCCTTATAAAAAGACTCAGTTGCCTTTATCATAGCGAATTGTACACCAGATGCCTTTACCTTTGCCCAATCAATATTTCCCTGCCAATGAGATACATCTATACCGATACGATTAGCATTGGCAATCACCTCACGAGAACTTAAAAACTCCATTTTAAGTCCACTCTTCAACTGGTAGGCCATGACCTTAAAGCGATAGTTCTTATCTCTAGTCAATTGATCAAACACCATAGCGGTATTATTTACAGAAGCGGCTAGTTGATACTTCTGTCCATCATCTGTGGAAACATAAACATTATAGCCAGCTGCACCATCTACTGCATTCCATTTTAGTTTAATTGTGTCTAACGCTGGATACTTCACCGCTACCTTAATCTCAGTTGTTGTAGCTGCATCAGCTGTAGTTCGAAACACTCCAAAGACTCCAAACAATACTATGATAGATAGTATGATAACCCCTAGTAGCGCTTTCTTTTTTGTTTTCATAAATCTATTCTCTCCTTTTCGTAAGATAAAATTATGTAATATTCAATATGATTCTTACTGATATCTAATTTACTCTAAAAATATGTCAATCCCTTGACTTTTCCTTGTGTGATAGGCTCTTATGCAAAAATATTGGTAGGGGATTTTACATAAATAGGTCATATATTGTCAACAGAGATTCTCTTTTCCAACATATGACCTAATATCTTTTTATCTAATTCTTTCAGGAAAGCCTACTTTTTTCTGAACCTTTCGTAAGGTCTTCTGCGCAAAATAATTTGCCTTTTCTGCATTGGCTTTAATCATACTATCAATATATGCCTTATCCTTTGTTAAGGCAGCATTTCTTTCCTGAAGTGGACGAAGAAGGTCAACAATAGATTCCCCTACTGCTAATTTGAAATCTCCATAGCCTTTTCCATCAAACTCTCTCTCTATTTCTTCCTTTGTCTTACCAGTAGCGGCTCCATAGATATCCATAAGATTACTAACTCCTGGTTTATCCTCTGAATAGCGTACCTCGCTTCCAGAGTCTGTAACTGCACGCTTGAACTTTCTGATAATAGTGTCTGGATCGTCCATTAAGTAGATACTTGCATTTGGATTCTCATCGGATTTACTCATCTTCTTAGATGGGTCCTGAAGACTCATAACCTTTGCACCTACCTTACCAATATAAGGTTCTGGAATGGTAAATACATCTCCATAAAGGTTATTAAAACGCTCTGCAATATCTCTCGTCAGCTCTAGATGTTGCTTTTGATCTACCCCTACTGGAACTACATCTGACTGATATAATAAAATATCTGCTGCCATTAATACTGGATACGTATACAAACCGGAATTAATATTATCTGCATGCTTTGTGGACTTGTCCTTAAACTGAGTCATACGGTTTAACTCACCCATATAGGTAAAGCAATTCAAAATCCAGCTCAACTCTGCATGGGCAGATACGTGAGACTGATAATAAATACAATTCTTTTCAGGATCTAATCCTGCTGCAATATATAAAGTAAGTAGGGCTCTAGCACGTTTTCTTAACTCCGCAGGATCCTGACGAACCGTAATAGAATGCATATCTACAACACTGTAAAAGCACTGGTACTCATCGCTTATCGTAACCCAATTCTTAAGGGCTCCTAGGTAATTCCCAAGAGTTAAGTTTCCTGTTGCCTGCATGCCACTAAATAAGGTCTTTTTTCCGTCTAGCATAATCTACACATCCTTTTCTATTCCTCACATTTAATAGGAAATTCCAATCATTTCTCTATTAAATAAACAAAAACTCTTATGCTAGTTTAACATAGGAGTTTTTGTTTGTAAACTATAACAATCCTGTACTAAAATAACGTTCCATACGGTCTGCAAGTATGGTCGCTACGACCTTTTCTTTGCCATATTTTTCAGAAACAGCCTTGGCTGCCCATACGTTAGCCCCAGAAGAAGTACCACATAATAACCCCTGTACTCTTGCTAGTTCTCTAGTGGTAGCTATGGCATCTTCATCCGTAACCTCTACTATCTCATCAATTAGAGAAGTATCTAATACTTCTGGGATAAATCCATCTCCAATTCCCTGAATGCTATGAAGCCCAGGTTCGTGTCCTAAGAGGGCTGATACATTCTTTGGTTCTACTGCTACAAGCTTTAAATTTGGGTTCATTTCCTTTAAGTATTTACCTACTCCCTGTAGGGTACCGCCACTTCCGAGACCAGATACAAAGATATCCACCTTGCCTTCTAGCTGCTCATAGATCTCTCTAGCTGTGGTCTTATAATGAATATCTGGGTTATCTAGGTTTTCAAATTGCTGTGGCATAAAATATGTATCTGAACTTTCGACTATGCGATTTGCTTCTTCTACTGCTCCTCCAATACTTAATTCCTTTGGTGTCAAACGTAGCT
>JAEZQN010000036.1 GCA_023441145.1 Bacillota bacterium | reverse complement strand
ATTTTATTAGAGGAAAGCAAAATGAAGATATTTTCCACATATGTTAAATACCTCATAGGTTACCTTATGTTTAATAATCTAATATTTGATGTTTAGGAAACACTAATAACGAATCCTATTGATGACTTTTCTTTTATATGACAATGCCCGTATGAAGGTAATAGGAGGTTGTTATGAGTTTTCGATTTCCATTCCTAAAATCTGTTTTCCTATTTTTAATAGGGGGTTTTCTCTATGGCATCATTGAAGTGTTATTTAAGGGGAGTACACATCTTTCCATGCTGATAGCAGGGGGATTCTCTTTTCTCTTAATAGGAGCCCTTAATGAAGGAAACCGAAATCCATCTCTATTAGGTATGATGGTCATTTCCTGTCTTCTAATAACGTTTATTGAGTTGATTACAGGAATAATTGTGAATCTATGGCTTCAACTTAATGTGTGGAATTATTCCAAATTGCCTTATAATTTTTTAGGACAAGTATGCTTATTGTTCTCAGTGTGTTGGTTTTTCCTTTCTTTTGTTGCTATTCTCTTGGACGATTATATCCGTTATTTTTTATTAGGTGGAAAAAAACCTCATTACCATTTTATGTAGAATTCATGGATGTTATTCTTACTAATTTGTTTGAAAAAGTCAAAAAACACAAAAAGATAAAAGACTTACTTGTTAGATGATAAAGTATATCCTATAATATATATAGTAAAATAGTAGGAAAAAACATGGGATTTGGTGGTGTAGATAAAATGACAAAAATAAAGGATATTGCCTTACAATGTAATGTATCCGTTTCTACGGTCAGCAAAGCGTTTAATGGCTATCATGATATTAGTGAGGAGACGAGAGCCAAGATTTTGCATGCCGCAAATACTATGGGGTACTCAATAAAACCTACATTAAATGAGAACAGGGAAAAGACTTGTAATATTGGACTTCTTTATGAGGATGCCTCAAATCAAGGTCTAAGAAACGAGTACTTTGCCTACATAGTGGCTTCTTTTAAGGAGAAGGCTGCGAAGCAGGGATATGATATCACTTTTATAGAGCGAAACATTGGTAATATGAGAATGTCCTATCTAGAACACTGCCGGATGAGAAATTTTGATGGAGTATGTATAGCATGTGCTGATTTTTCTGATCCAGAAGTTGTTGAATTAGTAAATAGTAGTTTTCCTGTGGTGACCATAGATCAGGTATTTAATGAAGCTATTTGCATACTCTCCGATAATATGCAAGGGATGAAGCTATTAACAGAGTATATTATATCTATGGGGCATACAAAGATAGCTTATATATATGGAACAAAATCTAGTGTTACTCACAACCGTTTGGTTGGCTTTAACCATGTTTTAACGGAAAATAGAATCAGGATTCCAGAGGAGTATTTGGTAGAAGGGATGTATCGAAGTGTGGATAAGGCAGAAGAAGTAGCAGAGATGCTTCTTGCATTACCAGATCCTCCTACCTGTATTATTGCACCTGATGACTATTCAGCCCTGGGGGTTATGAATGTCGCTAGAAGAAAAGGATGGAAGATTCCAGAGGATTTGTCTATTGCCGGATATGATGGCATGCCTGTTTCACAGGTGCTAGAGCCAAAACTGACAACAATAAAACAGGATGCAGATAAGTTGGGAGCGGAAGCTGCAAGACAGTTAATTAATTTAATTGAAAATCCAATGGGTACTTCATTAGATACGATCATGATGAAAGTAAACTTAGTCAAAGGTGGATCAGTCAGCAAAATTAGTAAATAGTAATTTTAATAAGCATATTGATGAAAAAAAGCACATATGGTAAAATATGCAACATACAAGTAGAAAAAGGGAGGGTACTATGAGACTTGTTTCGACATCCATGCTGCGACAGGATATGGTCTTGGCAAGGTCAGTCTATCACAAAGACTGCCTAATCCTTAAAGCAGGTCAGAGGGATATTGGTAGGTTTGTATATAACCTACATAATATGGGGATCGAATATGTTTACATAGAAGACAATAAAAGTAATGGGATTGCTATTCCTGATGCCATTTCTGAAAAAACTCGTGTAAAATGTAAAAAAGTACTACGTTCCACAATAAAAGAGTTTACAAAGAGAAGTACCCTAGAGGTAGATGGACTTTATGATTCAGTAGATAGTATTATTAATGATATTCTAAATAACAAAGATGTACAAGTGAGTTTGAATGACATAAGTGCTACAGATGACTATACCTTTTCTCACTCTGTTAGTACTACAGTCTACTCCCTCCTATTAGCTAAGGAGCTTGGGTATAGTCGAAGTATGCTACAGAAACTAGCAGTAGGAACTATGCTCCATGATATGGGGAAGGTTTTACTTGATAAGAACGTGTTATTTAAAAAAGAACAACTGACACCAGAGGAGTTTGAGTATATTAAACAGCATACTGTCTTGGGATATCAAACACTAAAACGAAGTATTGGGATTACTGAATTATCAAGGATAGTGGCTCTTACTCATCATGAACGTATGGATGGCTCTGGTTATCCAAGGGGGATCAAGGCAGGAAATCTTCATGATTTTGCAAGAATTGTTGCTATTGCCGATGTATATGATGCACTGACTACAGATCGATGTTATCGAAATAAATGGAGCAATGAAAGCGCGGTTAATTACCTAATTGAATGCTCCGGAAGCAAATTCGACACCAATCTAGTAGGGCGTTTTATACAGCAGATTGCCATTTACCCTAATGGTTCCATGGTAAGATTGTCTGATATGACCTATGGAGTCATAGTAAGACAAAACCGCAGCATGCCGCTTCGGCCTGTAGTGAGAGTGGTGTCAGATGAATATGGAAATGATTTAGAAATCTACGAAGTAGATTTGATGAAAGAATTATCAATTACGATTATACAAAGTGAAATAGAGATACTAGATAGCAAGTCAAGATTTGAAATGGATAAGTAGTACATGCTAACTGTTTGTCTTTACGGAGGAAATAAAGCAGATGTTTAAAGTATTGGTTGCCGATGCGGATTCATCAACAGTAAGTTTGATTGAAAAAGTATTAAGTGACAAACTTAAAGAGGCAAAAATAGTTGGTGTTGCAAAAAACGGAAATGATGCTGTAGTAGAAACAATTAACCAAGAACCAGACCTTATCATTATAGCTATAAAAATGTCTGGTATTAATGGGTTAGAGACTATTAAGCAGATCCGAAGCTTTAATAAAAGCGTACATATCATTATTGTATCAGCTTATGATTACTTTGGATTTGCCAGAGAGGCCATGTTACTTGGAGTGAATAATTACCTTCTTAAACCTGTTACCACACAACAACTTTATGAAGCAATAAAAAGGGAAATAATTAGTCTTCAAGAGGAATTCGATAGAATACAGAAGTTTAGAGAAGAGGAGCATGTGCTTAATACGGCTCTTCATTTTGTTGAACAGCATTTTATCTACGGTATTTTATTTAATCCTAGTTATAGCGCTGAATTAAATCAATATATAGATCTTATTGGTGTTGGAAAATATGGGTATATGATGAACATTGTGATTTCCCAAAATTATAAAGATCAATATCTGAATTTAGACCGTGTCGTTACCCAAGTGCAAAGAAGAGTAAAGGCGATTATTAATACCAGAGAGAAGTGCGCTATTGGCCCACAGATGATGCAGCGAATTATGGTATATGTAACTGCTGATAAAAATAAAGATGCTAAAGAAGTTCAAATAGAGTCTGTTAAGATCGCTAGACAGGTTCATGCGGGATTAAAAGAAACCTTTGGAGTTGATACCTTTATAGCTATAGGTAGTGTGAAGTCTATCGAGTACATTCATGAAAGTTACTTAGAGACCATACGATGTACCAAATATATGAATGAAGGTCCAGTGCTACATTATAAAGAAATTAGGTACAAAAGTTATCCTGTCATTCATGAATACTATGAATTGATGAATGTTTTAGTAGAAAGCATTAAATATAATCGACATGAAACCCATGAAGTCTTCTCTAGTATTATAGAATCCTTAAGACCTCTTTCTTCTGTGGAGAGAATCAACCGATTGCTTGAATTGCTTTATATTATAAATTATGAAGTAAAAAGAGAGTATAAGGGACAGAATATAGGGTTTGATTATTACTTAGAATATAATGAAGTCCTTAACTTTACAGTTGAGGAACAAGAAAGTTGGGCATGGAGAAGATTCAACAGCTTTTTAAGAGCACTAAAGACAGAGAAGGTGGATCGCAAGACCAGCATCGTAAATGTCGCTATAGGACATATTAATAAGCATTTTACACAGGAAGTTACGTTAAATGATATTGCAACCTATGTAAACC
>JAEZQN010000026.1 GCA_023441145.1 Bacillota bacterium | reverse complement strand
GGCCTATTATTTACTGCTATAATGAGCTCATTAGGACACTGGCCATTCAAAGAAATACTTCTATTCCTCATCTTTAATCATATCATATTTTCAGTTTTCTCTTCAACCATTTCTTCTATAATTCCTCTTAAATTTATGTATTTGAATGGCGAAAGGCTCTCTTAAAAAAGAGAGCCTTTATTATTATAATATCACTTATATTATCTTTTTGTTCCCACAAAGAATAATGCAACAGTGCCAGGTCCTGAATGAGCACCAATGACTGGATCAAGAATATGAATCATTACTTCCTTCACATTCCATCTCTCTCGAACTAATTTCTCTACATACTGAGCATCCTCTAGACAATCTCCATGAGAAATGAAAATACTCTGGTTTTCTGGATCTATTACTGTCTCTTCCATATGTTGTACTAAAGCTTCCAGTGACTTTTTACGTCCACGAACCTTATCCATAAGAATGAGGTGTCCTTCATCATCAACATGCATAACAGGCTTTATGCTTAGGATACTTCCAACGATGGCAGAGGCTTGAGACACTCTTCCACCACGCTTTAGGAAGAATAAATCATCCACAGTAAACCAGTGGCAAATACTAAGACGGTTATCTAATACCCATTGATGCACTTCTTCTATGGAATAGCCTTCCGACCTCTTTTGGCAAGCTAAATACACAAGTAATCCCTCTCCAAGGGCCGCTGCTAAGGTATCTACTGTATATATCTTACGATCTGGATATTCCTCTTGTAACTGCTTTGCAACAATTTCTCCTACCTGATAGCTTCCACTTAAGCCAGAAGAAAAACCGATATAAAGAATATCTTTGCCCTGATCTAGTAGGTTTTTCATAAACTCTGTACATTTCTCAATATTAAGTAGAGATGTTGTAACATTCTCTTTCTCTCTCATCATTTTATAAAACTGTGCTAAATCCATAGTCTCACCCTTAACATAACCTAGGTATTCCTTTTCATTAACACGAAAAACCAAAGACATTACATGAAGATTGTATTGATCAATCATACTCTCTGGTAAATTTGCTGATGAGTCTGTAATAATTTCAAATGACATAGTGCCACCCCTCCTCAGAGTTTTATACCAATAAGCCATCTATAAATAGCTTATTATATTGTTGTAAATAGTTTTAAATACTATCTTGTTTGGTACATGGAACTATTTTATATTATTTTACAAAACAAATCAATACCAATTCCATACTTTTTTATATTCCCCAGTTCTTTTTAAGCTGATTAAGTAACTGCATCTCCTTAGAGGTATCTACTCCAGGATTTGCATCTGGATGGAACTTCTTAGCTAGTGTTTTATAGAATCTTGCTAGCATCTCCTGCTCTTCTTCGCTAAAAGAAGATTGTCCCGAAAAGGCATCTGCAAAACCACTAAAATTACGCCACTTGTCCTTGTGTTTTCTTTTGCTATTGGCACTAAATTTCTGCCTCTGTGCCACTTGTTCATGAAGCTTAGAGAGATAGGCTCCATCCATTAATTCTCCAAACACATTATAACAACGATCATATTTTGTCCCATCTATTCCTAACTCCATACAAAACTTTCTCTTCTTCTCTTTATAATCTTGTATGATTTCTTGATTACGTTTACTAGTTTTGGCCTCCTCCGTCTGGCTAAATTCCTGCTGTATGGATTGTTGAAGGGGTTGTAGCTTTTCTAAAATAATAGTCCAGATTTCCTCATAAGGCATTCCTGTCTTTGTAGCCATCTGTTCAATTAGGCGGTCCCCAATACAATCCTCAATTGTATAATCTACCAAATCATAATACCCTATGGTTGCTACTAAATGAGTTTTTTCTTCCTCCTCTAGGAGAATTCGATAGGCCATTGTATTCTCTCTTACAAATCTCTCTTCACTCATTCGATAGGTATACGTTCGTCCTGATTCCCCATGATTGGTCCATTCATAGGAACCTACTTCGATTTTCTTTGGGGCTCCTACAGAATAAACCTGATCTCGTTTAATTTCTTCAATTATACATTGCATAACAAAGCCTCCTGACATGGTATTTCATCTCACTTCCAAAACTAATAATAGTATAGGCAATATCCCCAAATTCATGCTATACTGTAGGAAAATGACCATGGCAAGCTAAGAAAGGAGTCCTTTATTTGGAAGAGAATATATATACCTCCATAGAAGAAGAAATCCAAAAAGATAATATTATATTAAATCCAACGACTACTGGTAAAAAATCTGGATATCTCTATCAGGATTTTCGACTGTTCCATATAGCAGACGTATCAGATAAAACATACGAATATCACTATCATGACTTTAACAAGATCGTCATTACTCTCTCTGGCAACGTAACCTATTTTGTTGAGGGAAAATCCTATAAGCTGAAGCCTTGGGACATATTACTAGTCAATAATCATGATGTTCATAAGCCTGTTATTGATCCCAATCACCTTTATGACCGTATTATCATCTGGGTAGATTCCTCCTTCCTTAAAAAGTTCAGCCGTCCAGATTGTGACCTTACTACTTGCTTTCGATTAGCAGATAAAAAGAGCTTTAACCTAGTTAGACTAGATAAAGCCCTTCAAGAACGATTGCAATATATTCTTACTCATTTGGAACAAGCACTTGGCTCAGAGGAGTTTGGAAGCCCTCTATTAGCCCAGTCCCTCTTTCTTGAGTTTTTAATTTACTTAAATCGTATTCACCTAACCAATACCTACATCTATGACCCAAACTCCATGGAATACGACAAACAGATTGTTGACATCATTGCCTATATCAAGAAGAATATTGGAAAGGATTTGTCCGTAGATACCTTGGCGAATCATTTCTTCTTAAGTAAACATTACTTGATGCATAAGTTTAAAACCAAAACCGGCTATACTCTTCATAATTATATATTAAACCGACGATTGTTTAAGGCAACTGAACTTATTAGAGAGGGAATGTCCATTAGCAGTGCAGCGGCCTACTGTGGATTTTTAGACTACTCTACCTTCTTAAGAGCCTTTAAGAAGCAGTACCACTGCTCTCCACGAGAATTCTTCAAATCCTCTGAGGATTAACTTGGATCTACGATCTCATGACAGGGTAAAAGGTATCGCAAAAGTCAGAATGCACATAATGAAAATTATACTTTAAAAAGCAAGGAGAAAACAATTTGATTATTAAACATGATAAGCAATTCAATATGTTTCCCTCACATGTAGGGTTGAGTAAATATATTCTCCATTACAACATCGTATTTCCAGCAAATGATACATTTAAGGCACAATATACGCTTATGCCTAATGCTTGTGGAACATTGTCCCTTGCTTTTGATGGCTACGCAGTCATTGCCGAACTGTGGGGAGCTTCTTTAACCCCTGTTTTGTTGGGAATGGAACCAAATAGTTATCATATCCTACTGCTCATCCAGCTTTCACCCTATGGCTTGTATCAAATCACTCGTCAAAGCCAAGTAGAGTTTGCAGATAAAAGACTTTCACTTGCGGACATTGACAATGATCTGTTTCATTCACTGCATCAGGCTTTTGTAGAATCAAAGACAATAACAGGCTTGATAAATACATGTGAGAACATTTTACACAAGCGTATGGAAAAGCAAGTTGTTTCGGACTCTTTGCTGTGGGCGACCAAAATAATCTCTGATAATAATGGACAGATACAAGTAAAAGAACTCTCCAGTCAATCCCATTACAGTGAAAGGCATCTAAGCCGCATGTTTCTTGACCAAATTGGAATGAATGTTAAGGATTTTGCACGATTAACTCGCTTTAACTATGTGCTAAAACAACTTCAAAAATCCCCTTGCTTGTTTGTGGCATTGTCACAACAAGCCGGATATTATGACCAAGCCCATTTTGATAAGGATTTCAAGGCTATCAGTGGTGTTACCCCTCAAATGTATGTGAAAACAATGTCTGATTTTTACTATGACGGATCCGAAATATACAGTACAATATCCTCAAAGGAGGATTGAAACATGAAATATCAAGGTTGTCTTTTAGCAGTTAGGGATATATCCGTTTCTAAGCATTTTTATGAAAACGTGTTGCACCAAAAATCAGTAATGGATATGGGTGAACATATTATCTTTGAGGGATTTTCTCTGCAACAGGGATATGCTGAACTAAGGAGGTTATTTATGAACTGGGAGCCCTGGACAGGTTGTTACAAATTAAGTGACGGCTGCACAAATTGCTATTTTTATGGGCCACATGCGAAACGCTATGGTCAAAGCACCATACAAAAAACAGATAAATTCGATTGGCCTATAAGGAAAAATACAAAGGGCGAATACAATATTAAAGGCGACAAAATACTTGCAACTTGTTTTGCAACCGACTTTTTCCTACCTGAAGCAGACGAATGGCGTAAAGAAGCATGGGCTATCATCAAAGAAAGAACAGATATCGATTTTCTGATTTTGACAAAGCGAATTGACCGCATCCTTGTATCACTTCCATCTGATTGGGATACAGGCTACGAAAATGTGAATATTGGTTGTACTGTCGAGAATCAAGCATTAGCCGATTACAGACTCCCTCTCTTTTTATCCTATCCGATAAAGAGACGCTTTATTGCCTGTTCCCCACTTTTAGAGAGGATTGATTTAGCACCGTATCTTCATGGAGTAGACCATGTTACAGTCAATGGCGAAACAGGAAGAGAAGCCCGTGAATGTAATTATGAATGGGTGCTTGATATCCGTGAGCAATGTGTAAAAGCAGATGTAACATTTTGGTTCAAAAATACGGGCACCTTTTTCAAACGCAACGGTATCGTGGAAAAAATAAACCCATTTAAGCAAACCAGAGTGGCAAAAGAGTGTGGTATTGATATTTCAGATGGAAAACGGTTGTTTTAACTGAAACTGGTATCGGTCCATTAAGAAGAAATTCACTCCTTAGAGTCCCCCCATAGCGGTCATACAAATTAACTTGTTATTTTTTATAGAACAATTTCCTTTAGGAGGTAATAAATGATAGCTAGTACTTTATATAACAAGCTCTATTTGGATTTTAATTTGGCAAACATGAAAGATGATTGGAGATTCATGAATTTTGAGAACAGTTATATCACCTCAGAATTCAGGAATAAGTACATGGGGTTAGTAGTAGATAACAACGAAATAATAGAAAAAGTATATATCGTCACTTTCCCCGACAAAGAACTACTTAAAGATATTTTTGACAGAAATGAAACGAATATATTGTTATTTTCACATCACGCAATGGGATATATTGCTTCAAATGAGGGATTTCCATTTTATGATATACCATTAGAGTATCTTTCAGAGATGAAGGAGCGTAAAATATCATTCTATATGCTTCATAGTCCTTTGGATAACTATGGAATTTATTCCACATCAGTAAGTTTTGCCAATGCTTTGAATTTAGAGATTATTGAGCCTTTCTGCCAGTATGATGAAAATATTCAAGCTGGAGTCATTTGCAATACTTC
>JAEZQN010000004.1 GCA_023441145.1 Bacillota bacterium | reverse complement strand
GCTCTGCAGCATCCACTTTGTCTCCCCAAGATGTTAAAAATCTAAATTATCAAAATTTTAATCTTGTACATATGACTGGAATTACTCCTGCTTTAACAGAGAGTACAAGGGAAATGACAAAGGTACTTTTTCAATTAGCAAGGGCTAATAAGCTAACAATTTCCTTTGATCCTAATTTGAGACCACAGTTATGGAAAACACCACAACTTATGTGTGAGACCATTAATAAGTTGGCGTATTCCAGTGACATCTTTATGCCAGGTATTAAAGAAGCCAATATCTTGATTCAGGAAACGGAACCAGAAAAAATAGCTCAGCATTACATTTCGAATGGCACCAAGTGTATCATTGTTAAACTGGGAGCAGAGGGGGCTTATTACCAAGATGAAATCTCTTCTGGATATGTAGCTGGGTACTCTGTAGAAAAAATTGTAGATACAGTAGGAGCTGGAGATGGTTTTGCAGCTGGTGTTTTATCTGGTTTACAAGAAGGTTTATCTTTAGAGCAGGCAGTAAAAAGGGGGAATGCAGTGGGAGCCATACAGGTTATGAGTATTGGTGACAACGATGGATTACCGACGAAAAAGGAATTAGAGCTTTATATGAATGGTATTAACAATTGGAGAAATTAGCATATAAAGGAAGGATGGTTTAATATGTATTCAAAAAAGGTAATTGAGAAGTTTAGAAAGTTTGCAGTTGCATCTGTAGTAGATGCTTGTGACCAAGTAGTTGGGAAAAGATGTTATATGGATTATGAAATGAGACCGAGGATTCATGATAAAAAGATTGTAGGTCCTGCGATCACAGTACTAGAGGGAAAAAGTAATGAAACAGGTGCACCAACTCATGCCATTGATGCTATTGATAGTGCTCAAGGTGGTGAGATTATTGTTATTTCTTTGCAGGACAAGGATACAAACTGTGCATTATGGGGTGGCCTTATGGCAGCTGGAGCAGTTGTAAATGGTCTAGAAGGTGCTGTACTAAATTGTGGTGTACGTGATACAGAAGAAATAAAACGAGAGTATGATTTTGAGGTTTATTCCAGAACGGTAAGTCCTTGTACAACGGTAGGTAGATATGTTACACTAGAAAGTAATATACCTGTAGAATGCTGTGGTATTACCGTTTATCCTGGAGATTTGATAGTAGGAAGCATCGATGGTGTTGTATGTGTTCCCCAGCAGTACGTAGAAGAGGTTATGAAGGTAGCAGAAGATATTGAGGTTAGAGAAGCAGCTCAGACAGCGCATATCTTTAAAACTGGGTCCTTGAAAGAAGGGTTAGCACTGTTTAACAGAATCTAATGGTAAAGAGTGGCTACTTCTAAACTAGAACGAAAAGAGGTAAAATTTTTGGCTGATTATAATATTCAGGCCGTTCAGCGTGCCTTAAGTGTACTAAAGGTTTTTTTAAATAATAATAGTGAAGAAATGTCTTTAACAGAAATCAGTGCACAGATTGGTTTAACAAAAAGTACGACATTACGGTTACTTACAACCTTGCAAAATGAAGATTTTATTGCTTATGATTCGGATCGTAAGAAGTATAGTCTGGGAATTATGTTAGTCCGTCTTGGGATGGCAAAATACGAAAAGATGGATTGGCGAGACATTGCTATAAGACATTTACAGATTTTAGCCAGCAATACTGGTTTGATTTGTTATTTAAGTGTTCGCGAACGTTATAATATCGTATATCTAGCTAAGATTTTTCCAAAGCAAGTACCAACATGGGCACAGCTAATGGTACAGTCAGGGGCAGCATCTCCATTATATTCTACTGGAATGGGCAGATTGTTTCTTTCTCATTTTTCGGATGAGAAGCTTAATGAATACTTACAGCAGGTTCCGAGAAGTAAAATTACAGAAAGAACCATTGTTGAGGAAGAGGAACTGAGAAAGGAATTGTTGGAGATTAGGGAAACTGGAATTGCAATTAACGATTGTGAAAATGAAGATTTTATATCCAGTATCTGTGCACCTTTGCTAAATAAAAAAGGCGAGATGGTTGCAGCATTTAGCGTTGCGGGTATGCGAGAGATGGTTTTGGGAGAGCGTAAAGAACTCCTATTAGCAGAGGCTCGTAGAGTAGCACGTGAAATTACTGCAGAAATCATGCCATATGTTTAATAGCGCTGTCCGTGTTTGCGGGCAGTTTACATAAAAAAGTATTTTGAAACACAGATTCACTAGATGAAACAAATAAGGAGAGATGGGATGTTCACGGTAATAGACTGTGGCACAACGTTTACCCGCATATTTGTTGTAGATGATAAAGATCACATTGTTGCCTCAGGAAGAGAAAAGATTGGCGTAAGGGATACTGCAATTTCAGGGAAAATTGACATCCTACGTAAAGGAATTGAAGACCTATATAATAAGGTTCTAAAGGATAATCAGATTGATAATGATAAGATATCATTTGCCATTGCATCAGGCATGATAACATCTGAGACAGGGCTGATTGAAATTCCACATCTAATGGCGCCAATCGGAATAGAAGATTTGGCGAATAATATCATAGAGGTTGAAGCCAACAAGCTATTGAACATTGGATGTCCAATATTATTTGTTCCGGGAATAAGAAATTCCTATGGCGGCCAGGTGGGAATAAAGGATCTATGCAATATTGATTTTATGCGCGGTGAAGAAGTGCAATGTGTAGGAATAATGCAACAACAGCATATTCAAAACCCTTGTAGTATTGTGGCCTTAAGCTCACATACAAAAATTATTTTTGTAGACAGTCATGGGCGTATAACAGCAAGTAGTACTACCATAAGCGGACAACTATATGAAGCAATCGTGCAATCTACAAACATAGGAAAAAGTATTACTTTAATGGACAATGAAGGAAAGGGGAAATATTCCTATGAGGAATTGTTAGATGCCGCCTTAGAATGTGTGTCCAATTATGGCCTGGTTAGAACGATGTTGATGCCTCGTTTAATGGAAGTGTTATTACAAACTACTAGTTGGGAACGACAGATTTTTGCGGACGCAGCAATTGCAGTAGATGATTTAAAGATATTTGACAATATGCGCCATCGAGGCTTGGCCAACAATGAGTATGTATTATACGGGCAAGAAAATCGTTGCAAGATGTACGAGTATTTTTTGAAAAAACGATATGGCAAGAAGCTGAAGATTCGTTATATTTCAGATATGGAGCAAATCAATAAGTTAACGATTCAAGGAAGTATTGCTATAGCAAAGCAGTATTTGCAGCAGAAAAGTTGTTCTAAATAAAGCGTATGCTATGTTTATGCTAAGGATAAAGGAGGACTTACGATGTTTAGAATGAAAGGTGTTATTCCACCAATGCTTACTCCATTTACAAAGGATGGACAGGTGGATTATGAAAGTTTAAAAACCTTAGTATTCTTTTTAAATGATAAAGTAAATGGTTTATTTATTAATGGCTCTTACGGAGCAGGTGTAATGATGACTGAAGATGAGCGAAAGAAGGTAGTTGAGACAGTTGTTGACACTACACAGGGGAAAATCCCAGTAATTGCTCATATTGGTACAGCTGACAGTATTAGTGCAGCACGCATGGCAGATCATGCAGTAAATACTGGAGTAGATGCAGTATCTGCAGTAGGGCCTTATTATTTTAAACATTCAGATGATGACATCTGTGAATATTTTAGTGCTATTGTAGAGGCAGTGAAGGGAAAAGCTGCTGTTTATGTGTATAACAATCCTGGGTTCCAAGGGTATCCAATGAGTCTACAATTATTGGAGAGACTAAAGAAGGATGTGGGAGTAAATGGTGTAAAAGATGCTACCTTTGATATTATGTTACATGCCAACTATATGCGTTTACTAAAGGATGATACGTTTGATGTTGCCTTGGGTACGGAAGCAATGTGGCTATCTGCATGTGCATTAGGTTGTGAAGGTTTTATTCCTGGTATAGGTAATGCATTTCCTGAGATATGTCAAAAACTTTATAAAGAAGGAATGGAGGGGGATTTTGCTGCGTGTAGGGAGACCCAGTTTGTGGTCAATGAAATGCGCGACATTATGTACTTGGCAAAATCTACTCAGTTAGCAATCTATGCTATGCTGGAGATTCGTGACATTGTAAAATGTTATCCACGTTCTCCATTTATTCCGGCAAGTGAAAAAGAGAAAAATGCAATAAGAGATAGATTAAAAGAATTGAAAATAATTTAACATTATAAAGAATTTTTGTATAAGGGTGGTCTACCAGTAGAAGTTTGGTGGACTCCCTACTCCTCCTCTTATAAATATAGCCCTTTGCGAAGTAATTGTACGTGGTTTCTTGACCAACCGTCCTTATACTCAGTAAAGGGCTTAAAATTTACCAAAAAACATGTGCACCAATCTGGATAGCGTTTGGCTTTTCATCAATTGATACAGACATGGAACTTCTAAAGTTTGTTCGTTTTCCGACATTATTGCTTCCAGCAAGTGCTTCTTTGGCTGCTTGAATACACTCTAGCTGCGACTTGGTGGAATAGGAGGAGTATTTCTTTAGCTGGGTTTCTAGTCTGCCACTAGAGGCAGGAGAAAACTGACTCTTCTGATATACGACTCCTTTTATGGTATTGGGATAACTGGATGATTTTACACGGTTCAAAATAACATTTGCAACGGCAAGTTTACCTTCATAGGTCTCATACCCTGACTCACAGTAGATAATACAAGAAAGAAGCTTAAGCTG
>JAEZQN010000363.1 GCA_023441145.1 Bacillota bacterium | reverse complement strand
AAAGGTTATGAAGGAAGCTGTCGATATGATCGAGCTATAGCCTAGAATCAAAATAATTACACTTGGATAAACTACCAGTAATGTCTCGGAAAACAAAGGTAAGAGGTGACAACATGGAATCTAGTTTATCCAATAACTTTGCTATAAATATTAGGAACATTAACCAGGCTCTTAACGTGGAGAAGAACTTCGATATTATCTATCGTGTGATTACAATTGCGGGTAAAGAAGCCTGCTTCTATGTCATAGACGGCTTAAATAAGGATGATGTATTAGAAAAGCTGATTGAGTTTCTCTACGGAATTAAGTCAGAGGATATGCCCAGTAATTCTCATGAGATGTCCAAAAAGCTTATGCCCTATGGAGAGGTAGACTTTATCGCGGATTTGCATACATTAGTAGGGACAGTCCTATCAGGAGTCCCTGTTTTAGTAGTAGAAGGGTTTAAAAGAGCCCTATCCATTGATTTTAGAACCTATCCGACCAGATCTGTAGAAGAGCCAGAGAAGGATAAGGTTATGCGAGGTTCTAGAGATGGCTTTGTGGAGACTATTGTATTTAATACGGCATTAATACGAAGGCGAATCCGTAATCCAAAGCTAACTATGGAGATTACCTCTATAGGAAAGAGTTCAAAAACAGATATTGTACTTTGCTATATGGAGGATCGAGTAGATCAGAAATTCTTAGGAACCATGCGAAGAAAAATAAACGATATTCAGATAGATGCACTCTCCTTGAATTCTGAAAGCTTGGCGGAGTGTCTTCATGTAGGAAGCTGGTTTAACCCTTTTCCGAAGTTTAAGTATACCGAGAGACCAGATACGGCAGCAGCTTCTGTCTTAGAGGGAAGTATAATAATCCTGGTAGATAATTCTCCCTCAGCCATGATTTTACCTACTACACTATTTGAGATTACAGAAGAAGCAGATGATTACTACTTTCCACCAATTACAGGAACTTATCTTAGAATCAGCCGTATGGCAATCAATGTAGTAGCTCTGTTCTTAACTCCAATTTGGCTTTTATATATGCAGAACCCAGATTTGATTCCAAGGTCATTAGAGTTTATTAAGATTGATGATCCTATTAATGTCCCTTTACTCTATCAGCTTTTAATTTTGGAATTTGCCATAGATGGTCTAAAGATGGCATCTCTTAATACGCCTAGTATGTTAAGTACGCCGCTAAGTGTAGTTGCTGGTATTGTGCTAGGAGATTTTACCGTAAGCTCTGGGTGGTTTAATGCAGAAACCATGCTATATATGGCCTTTGTAGCCATTGCCAACTACTCTCAGTCTAGCTATGAGCTTGGTTATGCCTTAAAGTTTTTGCGAGTTATTATGTTAATACTAACAGGAATTTTCGGTATATGGGGCTTTGTAGCAGGAGTCGTGATTACTATATTGGCTGTAGCCTGCAATAAAACCGTATCTGGAGAAAGCTATCTCTACCCAATTATACCCTTTAACGGGAAGGAGCTCCTAAGAAGATTTATTCGAATTCCAGCTACACAAGCCTATAAAGAAAGAAAAAATAAGTAAATACTAAAGCCTTATGAGAAGAAGAAAATGCTTTTTTTGACATTTAAAAGCATTACACTTTGATAAGGCTTTTTTTTATATTTATAATAGGCTATAATTGAAAAGAAAAGTGCAAGAGAGTCGGGAGGAATTGTGTGAAGGAGAAACAATTTTACGAAGCTTGTAATATTATTTTGCATAAACAAGATAATAATACAGGAATCGGCACATTGGGAGAAAAGAACCTCCATGCTATCTTTAAATATTATTTTGAGCCAGACTCTACCTATCATGAAATCCGCTATCAGGGTTTTGTAGCAGACATTCTTCATGGTCAGGATGTTATAGAAGTTCAGACTAGAGGCTTTAATAAACTTAGAAGAAAGCTAGATGCCTTTCTGGCAGAGGGAAGGGTGAGAATTGTATATCCCATTCCTTATGAGAAATGGTTAGAATGGATCGATGAAGAGACAGGAGCTGTAAGCGCAAAGAGAAAGTCCCCTAAAAAAGGGACAATCTATGACAGCTTTTATGAACTCTATAAGATTAAAACTTATTTGAATCATCCCAATCTTAAGATTACGTTGGTGTTTGTTAATATAGAGGAGCAACGACTATTAAATGGCTGGAGCCATGATAAAAAGAGAGGCTCTGAACGGTATGAGAGGATTCCAACGAAGCTCATTGACCAGGTGGACATCAATGGGATAGAGGATTATAGAAAATTCTTACCCCAAACACTACCAGAGGTGTTTTCCACCAAAGACTATCAGAAAGCAACAAAATTAAGTATTACACGTGCAAGAACAGGAGTGCATATTCTTCATTATCTAGGAATTGTAAAGGCCGTAGGTAAGAAGGGCAATGCTATTTTATATGAGAGAGTGTAGTAGTTAATGTAGAAAGGAAAGAATATGATAAAATTAGGATCCCATGTAGGAATGAGTGGGAAAGAAATGATGTTAGGCTCTGCAAAGGAGGCTGTTTCCTACGGCGCCAACACCTTTATGTTATATACTGGAGCCCCACAAAATACAAAGAGAAAAGACATTAGTGAATTAAATATAGATCCCGCTTGGGCATATATGAAGGAACATGGTATTGAGGAGATTGTAGTTCATGCTCCTTACATTATTAATTTGGCTAACACCGTAAAGCCAGAAACCTATGAGATTGCCGAAAACTTCTTACGTCTTGAACTTAAGCGAACCGAGGCGATGAAGGGAAGTAGTCTTGTGCTACATCCAGGAGCTCACGTAGGAGCTGGAACAGAGGCCGGAATTAAGCAAATAATAAAAGGTCTTAATGAAGTATTGACCCAAGATACCAAGGCAGTGATTGCCCTTGAAACCATGGCCGGAAAAGGAAGTGAGATAGGTTGTACCTTTGAAGAGCTAGCAAGGATTTTTGATGGTGTGACCTATAACGATAAGCTTCGTGTTTGTTTTGATACTTGTCATGTAAATGACAGTGGTTATGATATAGTAAATGATTTAGATGGTGTATTAACTGAGTTTGACAAGATACTTGGACTTGATAAAATTGCTGTTTTCCATCTAAATGATAGTAAGAATGTGTTAGGAGCGAAAAAGGACCGCCACGAAAATATTGGTTTTGGAAATATCGGCTTTGATACCCTTCATCGTATCGTAAAGATGAAGGAGTTTGAGGAAGTTCCTAAGATTTTGGAAACCCCTTATGTAGCGATGCCAGGAGATGAGAAAAACAAGGTGGCTCCATACAAATATGAGATTGCAATGCTAAAGGAAGGGAAGTTTCATCCCGATTTATTAAATGAGACTGTAGAAGGAAAGTGAGAATTTCATGGAGACACTATATGAGAAACTGTCAAACTATCATACCCTAGATATCTATCCCATGCATATGCCAGGGCACAAAAGAAATGCTTCATTAATGGGGCAAGCAGAAGGTGTAGAAGGATCAAGCCTAGCTTCTGTCAGTCAAATAGATATTACAGAGATTGATGGGTTTGACAATCTCGGTGCTCCAGAAGGTATCATAAAGAATGCTATGGAGAGGGCTGCTAGGCTATATCAGGCAGATGAAACTTATTATTTAGTGAATGGTAGCACTGTAGGGTTACTGTCAGGTATTATGGGATCCACCACCAAAGGGGATCAGGTGTTGATAGCTAGAAATTGTCACAAGGCAGTATACAATGCACTTTATCTTAATGAATTAAGACCAGTTTATGTGTATCCTAAAAGGAATCAAGACCTGGGATTTTATGAAGAAGTGGAGCCCGAGCAGGTAGAGATTATGCTAAAAGCTCACCCAGAGATCTCTTTGGTCGTAATCACTTCTCCTACTTACGAAGGAGTCGTATCCGATATAAAAAAAATAGCAGAGATTGTGCATAGCTATGATGCGCTTTTACTAATAGATGAGGCTCATGGAGCTCATTTTGGCTTCCATCCATATTTTCCAGTAAGTGCTCTTACCCTAGGAGCAGATATTGTAATACAAAGTCTTCATAAGACAATGCCGGCGTTTACCCAGACGGCCTTGTTACATATCAAAGGAAACAGGGCGCCTAGGGAAAGAATTAGAAGGTATCTGACTATGCTTCAAAGCTCTAGCCCATCCTATATACTTATGGCAGGATTAGATCATTGCATTAAGCTTATGGAAGATAAAGGGCAGCAGTTATTTGAGTCCTATGTAGAAATATTAAATAATACAATAAATAGACTCTCTGACTTACATCATCTGACTCTGTATCAAGGGCCAAATAGAGAAGGGGCTTTAAAAGATGCCTCTAAGATTGTGATAGGGGTTACAGGTATAAATTATTCAGCAAAAGAGTTGTGCCATGAGTTACTACACAAATATAAAATCCAATTAGAAATGATAAGTAAAGATTATGGTATTGCTATGACTAGTATTGGAGATACTTTAGAAGGTTTTCATAAGCTTTGTGAGGCCCTTCTTGAGATAGACAGAAAGCTTCGTAGCGAAACTAGTCAGTCTAGTAAGCTACCAAGGCTATATGAAGTACAACCTAAGAGCGCAGTCTTAAACCTCTATGAGGCTTTAAATAACAAGAAGGAGAGTATATTACTTTCTGAGGCTATAGGTAGAATTAGTGGAGTTTATGTATATCAATACCCTCCAGGGATTCCAGTCTTGGTACCAGGAGAGGTGGTAACCAAGGAA
>JAEZQN010000332.1 GCA_023441145.1 Bacillota bacterium | reverse complement strand
GTGCGTAGGAGCACAGGATGAAGCTCAAGTGCGTCACTACACCAAGAAATTACTGAAATTAACCTATTTGATTACCTTTGCGATGAATTCGATTATTTTACTATCCTTACCGTGGTTACTTCAGCTTTTTAGTTTAAAAGCAGAGACCAGGGAGCTAGCATTTATTTTAATTATGATTCATAACGGGTTTGCAATACTATTTTGGCCATCCTCTTTTACACTGCCCAATGCTTTACGGGCTTGCAACGATGTGAAATTTGTAATGTTTATTTCTGTATTTTCTATGTTTGTATTCCGTATTGTGTTTAGCTATATCATAGGGCTTATGTTAGGGCTTGGCGCAATTGGGGTATGGATTGCTATGTTGATGGACTGGACATTTAGAGTAGTCATGTTTATTTGGAGATTTTCAAGTGGAAGATGGCGCAAGTATGCGGGTTTTTCTAATAGATAGTATAGTAGGAAGGAAAGGGTGAAGATTAGATGAATGAACCAATGTACAATCAAAATCAAGTACCTTATCAAGGGTATCCGCCATATCAAGGACAACCTGTGTATCAGGGACAACCGATGTATCAAGGGCAGCCTGTGTATCAAGGACAGCCTGTGTATCAAGGACAACCTGTGTATCAAGGTCAGAACGGCAATTACTATGGCAATGATCCTATGCAAAATGAAAGAATGCAGGAGCAGCTTAGATTACAGCATGAGAATTATTTGAGATGGATGGAGCTAAAACAGAAGAAGAAAGAGGTAGGAAGATTATCTAGAGTGTTACTATATTATTCTATGGCTATGTTTTTGCCAGCCTTGATCTATGAATTTATCTATGTCTTTTATTTGGCCATAAAGTATCATGATAATCAGGCTTTGTATGAAAATGAAGTTAATCAGTTTATATCGGAAGTAGTTAGAAATGGTTGGATCTATCTCATCGGCATTGCCTTGGGGTTAATGGTATTATTGATCTATCGAAGAGGTAAACTATTTAAGGAGGATATCGGTGGTATAAGAAAACCAATGAAGGTTTCTGTGTTCTTCCTTTTGACGTTACTTTTGTTTGTACCTCAAACACTTGCTAGTTTATTTTCTTTTGGTTCTGAAGTGTTTCTTAATCTCTTTGGCTTGACTGCAGATGCAGGTGTTCTAGATATCTTTTCATCTGATGGAATGTCGATTAGTATGTTGCTATATATCATAATTTTTGGCCCAATCATGGAAGAAATCCTATTTAGAGGAGTCTTACTTCATAAGTTAGAGAAATACGGAAGAGTATTTGCTATATCTATTTCTGCTATATGCTTTGGTATCTTTCATGGGAATCTTAGTCAAGGCTTATTTGCTATTGCAGTTGGATTCTTACTTGGTTATGTTGCTCTTGAATATTCAGTAAAATGGTGTATCGTTCTTCATATTATGAATAATGCCATATCTATGGGGATTGATATGTTAATGAATCATTATACCGAAGTTCCGGTTGAGTTTATTAGCTTTATAGGGTTTGCAGTGATATCTGTTTTTGGTATTGTTGTACTTCTCATTAAAAAGAATAAATTAATTGCTTATGTAGAGGAACACAAAACGGTACCAGGCAGTAAAGCCTTAGTTTATGGTAATCCATGGTTTATTGTATTTCTTAGTTTATATTTTGTCATATTTGTTTTTTATCTGGTTGGATCCATATCGGTTTTGTAAATAGCTAGAGAGCATAACATTTATTAGATGTTATGCTCTTTTTTTAGCCAAGGGACAAAACGAATTTCTAAAAATATTGTATAAAATACAAAAATAATGAATAAAAATAGTTTTTTCTTTTTCAATAATATGTTAACATAATGAAGAACAAGTTATAAATACATAATAAAATTAAGTCAAAACTGATAATGGAGAGAAAAGATGGGAAAGAGAAAAGATATTCATAAGGTATTGATTATAGGTTCAGGTCCTATTATCATTGGTCAAGCATGTGAATTTGACTATTCTGGAACACAGGCATGTAAGGCGTTAAGAAATCTTGGGTATGAGATTGTACTTGTTAATTCTAATCCGGCCACTATTATGACAGACCCAGAGATTGCAGATGTGACGTACATAGAACCATTAAATGTAACCAGGATTGAGCAAATCATCGAAAAGGAAAGACCGGATGCCATTCTTCCTAACTTAGGTGGACAATCTGGCTTAAATCTTTGTTCAGAGCTTTCCAATAAAGGAATTTTAGAGAAATATGGGGTTAAGGTTATTGGGGTTCAAGTGGATGCCATAGAGCGTGGAGAAGACCGAATCGAGTTTAAGAAGACCATGAATAGCCTCGGTATCGAAATGGCAAGAAGTGAAGTGGCCTATTCTGTAGAGGAAGCTCTTGCAATCGCAGATGAATTAGGTTATCCTGTGGTGCTTCGACCTGCGTATACCATGGGAGGTGCAGGTGGCGGTCTAGTATATAATGTAGAGGAATTAAAGACAGTTTGTGCGAGAGGTTTACAGGCTAGTTTAGTAGGTCAGGTATTAGTAGAGGAGTCTGTTCTTGGTTGGGAAGAGCTTGAGTTAGAAGTTGTTCGTGATGCCAAAAACAATATGATTACCATTTGCTATATTGAAAATATAGATCCATTAGGTGTACATACAGGAGATTCCTTCTGTTCTGCTCCGATGCTTACCATCTCTAAGGAAGTTCAGGAGAGACTGAAGGAGCAGGCATACCGTATTGTTGAGGCCATTGAAGTTATTGGTGGTACCAATGTGCAGTTTGCCCATGATCCAGAAACCGATCGTATCATTGTAATCGAGATTAATCCTAGAACTTCTCGTTCCTCTGCCCTTGCTTCCAAAGCAACTGGTTTCCCAATTGCCTTGGTTTCTGCTATGTTAGCATCAGGGCTTACTCTTGATGAAATACCTTGTGGTAAATACGGGACTTTAGATAAATATGTGCCAGATGGTGACTATGTGGTAATTAAATTTGCCAGATGGGCATTTGAAAAATTCAAGGGAGTAGAAGACAAATTAGGAACTCAGATGCGCGCTGTTGGCGAGGTAATGAGTATTGGTAAGACCTATAAGGAAGCCTTCTTGAAGGCGATTCGAAGTCTTGAAAATGGTCGATATGGATTAGGATTTGCTAAGGACTTTAATTCCTTAACTAAGGAGGAGTTATTAAAGCGGCTAGTAACTCCTACTAGTGAAAGACAGTTTTTAATGTATGAGGCACTTCGTAAGGGGGCTACCGTAGAAGAACTTTTTGAACTCACTAAGATTAAGCACTACTTCATTGAACAGATGAAAGAGTTAGTAGAGTTGGAAGAGCAACTACTTAAGTATGAAGGTGGACTACCAACGGATGAGCTATTGATTCAGGCAAAGAAGGATGGTTTCTCAGATAAATATTTAAGTAAGCTTCTTAAGGTTAAAGAGGAGCAAGTTAGAAAACAAAGAATGGCTCTTGGGGTAACAGAGGCTTGGGAAGGTGTTCATGTTAGTGGAACCAAGGACAGTGCATACTATTACTCCACCTATAATGCACCAGATAACAGTCCTGTTTGTACCGATAGACCTAAGATCATGATTTTAGGTGGTGGACCTAATCGAATTGGTCAGGGAATTGAGTTTGACTATTGTAGTGTTCATGCAGCTCTTTCTCTTAAAAAGCTTGGCTTTGAAACAATCATAGTAAACTGTAACCCAGAGACTGTATCTACGGATTATGATACCTCTGATAAG
>JAEZQN010000277.1 GCA_023441145.1 Bacillota bacterium | reverse complement strand
CTCTAGCTGCGACTTGGTGGAATAGGAGGAGTATTTCTTCAGCTGGGCTTCTAGTCTGCCACTAGTGGCAGGAGAAAACTGATTTTTTTGATATACGACTCCTTTTATCGTATTGGGATAACTGGATGATTTTACACGGTTTAAAATAACATTTGCAACAGCAAGTTTACCTTCATAGGTCTCATACCCTGACTCACAGTAGATAATACAAGAAAGAAGCTTAAGCTGATCCTCTTTACTGTTAGTAAGAGAACTTCCTACACTTGGTACGGTAGCATTAGTAGGCGTAGGAGTTTTAGTTGCTGTAGGAGTCTTAGTAGGTGTTGGAGTTCTAGTAGGACTAGGAGTTACAGTAGGTGCTATAGTAGAGGTAGGATTTTGTGTTTCTACCTGCTCCTGTTGCAACTGTGTTAGTTTTACTTGGATAGACTGTTTTGTTTGTTTGTCCTCTTCTATACTGACTGCAGTAAGTTCTTTCGATTTTATGCTTACGTATTCTTTACTAACATAGCCTACCATTTCTGTATTGTAGAGGGCTATTTGTACCCAATCACCTTTCACAGACAGTACCTTATGCTGGCTGTTTGCTTCTAACTTTGTTACTACACTGGCATCCGTTGAGGCTTGGCTTCGGGCATTTAACAATTTTACGCCAACTACAGCATAGGAATATTGATATTTCTTTTTTAATGCATCTATATTATCTGAAACAGTGATTAAGTCACTGCTGACATATCCTTTTACATTGCCAGAGGAGATAGAGTACCATCCGTTTTGTTCGTTTTCAATAGTAAGTACAGCTCCTGTGTATAATTTCCCAACGATTGCAGAATCGGTGGATGCCTTTTGCCTGATGTTTACACTGGAAGCGGAGGTGACAATTCCTTTTTTCATTACAGCCTCTGGTGAACTAGCAGGCTCAGGAGTTACAGTGACTTCTGGGGTAACCGTAGATTCAGGAGTTACAGTAGCTTCAGGGATAACTGTAGGGTCTGGAATATCAGTAGATTCTGGAATAATCGTAGGCTCTAGTGTATTCAAAGCCAGTCTTGTAGCACTAGGCTGAATGGTTGATGGGGTTTCTACATAGGTAGTTACCGGCTCGGTAGATTCCAGATCTGATGTACGGATAGATTGTGTTACTGAAACCACAGCGATTGCTGCAATAACTGCTACGGCTTCAATTATCTTAGCTTTCATATCTATACCTCATAGTTAATATTTTTGATATAATGTTAATATATTCGTAATAATTATAGTATAAAATGGTGGAATTGGCAATGCTTTTATAGGTCATTAGGTCAAGTTGTTGCATAATTACATACTGGGCCCTATAATATTAAGTAAATCTATTCCTTAAAAGACAGATCATTGACGAAATTATAAGTTAGTAATTATAAGTTATTAAATCAGGAGGTGTCGTATGAAGATTGTGCTTGCAGGTGCGTATGGACATTTGGGTAGTGATATTTTGACTGTCTTAAGAAAGAGTGGCCATGAGGTTGTCGCCCTAGACTGTATGAATCCTAGAGAGGATGCAGGAAGTAGCTATACCTATCACAAGATAGATGTGACAGTTCCTGCTACCCTAAATGGATTATGTGAAGGGGCTGAAGTAGTGATTTCCACCGTGGGACTTACTAAAGGAAGTGCGACAGTAACCAATGAACAGATTGACTATCAAGGAAATATGAATTTACTACAGGAAGCCTTAAAGGCAGGAGTAAAGCACTTTGCTTATGTTTCCGTAATAAAGGCAGATAAGGCACCAGACGTGCCTATGCTTTATGCAAAGTTTCAATTTGAGGAGAAGCTTAAGGAAAGTGGTATCCAGTATATGATTGTTCGTCCAACTGGATATTTTTACGATATCGTGAAGGTCTTTCGCCCAATGATAGAGAAGGGCTCTGTCAGCTTATTAGGAAAGAAGCCTGTTCATGCCAATGTTATTGCTACAGAGGATTTAGCACAGTACATAGTGGAGCATATGCTAGATGATAATCAAACCTATGATATAGGTGGGAAAGAAACCTATTCTTATGAAGAGATTGCCAATCTTTGCTTTGAGGCAGCGGGGAAGCCTCCAGTGATTAAGAGGGCCCCAGCAGTGCTGTTTACGATTCTTGCCTTTGTAAATCGTCTAAAGAAAAATGGCAAGGAAGGGCTTATTAAGTTTTCCAAGTGGACATTAACAGAGGATATGGTAGGTTCAGTGCAATATGGAGAACAAAGCTTTGCACAATACATTAAAGAGAGCTTTACTAAGGAGGGAGATCACTAATGGGATGGAGTTATCTTGGGATTATTCTACTTGTAAGTGCGGTACTTTGTGGAGTGGGCTTTTACAAATACGTATATTTCTTATCCATCGGCTACGGTTTTTCAGTATGTGGAATCGGTATTGTAATTGCAGTATTTAACCTGGTTTCTAAAGATAAAGTGGACATTACACTATACCTACTTTGCATATTACTTGTTATCTATGGGATTCGACTTTCTGGTTTTCTTCTTGCTAGGGAAATTAAAAGTAAGGCCTATCAAAAGGTCATAAAGGAAGTAGCAGGAGAGGAATCCAAAGTGCCGTTCTTTGTAAAAGTGGCGATTTGGGTCAGTGTTTCCATTCTATATGTAGGGCAGACCTCTGCAGTCTTTTATCGATACTATAATGGGGAGAACTCTGACATATTCGGTCAGGTTGGTATTGGCATTTGTGTAGTAGCCTTATTGATAGAGTCAGTAGCAGATATGCAAAAGACAAGACAGAAGAAGGAAAGACCAGATATGGTGGCGATGAAAGGACTGTACCGTGTAGTTCGCTGTCCAAATTATTTGGGAGAGATTTTATTTTGGACAGGAATCTTTGTGTCTGGTTGTGGATTATTTATAGGTGTAGGTCAGTGGATTCTTGCTGTGGTAGCCTATCTCTGTATTGTTTACGTTATGTTTAATGGTGCGCAGCGCTTAGAAAAACGCCAGATTAAGAGGTATGGAGACAATAAGGAATATAATGCTTATGCTAATCATACACCAATTCTCATTCCATTGTTGCCTTTGTATCACTTGAATCCTAAGAAATAATAGAATGTTGTCTATCAATTAGAATAAGAGGTGTTGTTGTGAATCATATGGAATTTAGGGAAGCAGCCAATTACTGGGTAAATGTAGATAAAACTGCAGTAAAGATGCCAAAGAGTGAGCTTTTACAGGTGGTAGAAGATTACATAAAGGCTAACAATACCTGTGCACTAGCTACAGGGTTTGGAACCTTTATCCGATGCACTCCTATTGAATATACTTTCTTAGAGGGTGCCTTCTATATGTTCTCAGAGGGCGGACAGAAATTTGTTGGGCTAGAAGATAACGACAATGTATGCCTAGCCATTTATGATCATTATGACGGATTTACTAAGCTAAAGGGAATGCAGATTACTGGAAAAGCTAGTCTGATTGAGTTTGATTCTACGGAATTTGAAAAACTAGTGGCGTATAAAAACATACCACTTGCCACCTTACGTAAGATGTCACATCCAATGAACCTCATAAAGGTAGTACCAAGTAGGATTGATTTTTTAAATGGTGACTTTAAGAAAGAGGGCTATTCTAGTAGACAAGCGCTATAATGCTTATTGCAGGAAGTGGGCTCACCCCATAGAGAAAGGGTGAACCCACTTCTTTTTTGTTACATACGAGGAAATTGCTTCGCCAGCGAAAGTCTTTGTTTATATTGATTTATTCTTCATGAGCCGTATGTTCCATACCGGACTCAAGCATTAATTTTACATGGTCATCATCTAGTGAATAGTAGATGATCTTACCTTCTCGACGATTCTTTACCAAGTGCGCTTTTTTCAAAGTAGCAAGCTGGTGTGAAATAGCAGATTTGGTCATACCGAGAACAGTAGCAATATCACAAACACACATTTCATGCTGGTTTAAAGCCCAAAGAATCCTGGTTCTAGTCTCATCTCCAAGCACCTTAAAGAAGCCTGAAGTTTTCTGGAATGTAGAATTCTTTGGCATGCTTGCTAATACTTTCTCCACAACCTCTTTATGAATGATATTACAATTATTATCTTCTGATTTTCCCATGATTTCTTTGATCTCCCGAAATAATAATACAGTGACTTGTAAATATTAATAAGTAGCCTAATATAATTAATAGTGATTATCTATTATTATAGTTGAGTTTTTATTCAACTGTCAACTATTTGATAAATCCTTAGGTATTGATAAATATTTTCAGGAAAAAGGATTGACAGTTGAACATATACTCAACTATAATATGCTCAAACAGTTGAGCGAATATTCAATTATCAGATTTATTATTTAGGGAGGAAGATATTATGAAAAAGACGTATTTGTTAGAGGATTTAGATTGTGCCAATTGTGCAGCAAAGATGGAAAAGGCGGTGTCTCAGTTAGACGGCATTAAGGAGGCCTCCATTAACTTTATGACACTAAAAATGATACTGGATTTTGAGGATAGTGTGGATATAGATAGCATAATGAAGAAAGTAAAGAAGACCATGAGAAAGGTAGAGCCTGATGTAAAAGTTAAATAGGCAAAGGTTTGGGGATGAAAAAACGACTAATTAGAATTATCCTAGGTGCAATTATATATGCAGTTGCTATACTGTTTAAAAGTAACATAGAATGGCTCACACCAGCGCTATTTATCACCGCCTATGCTGCGGTAGGTGGCGATGTTGTATGGAAGGCTTGCCGTAATATTCTTCGTGGTAAGGTGTTTGATGAGAATTTTTTGATGAGTATAGCTACCATTGGTGCCTTCCTCATTGGGGAATTTCCAGAGGCAGTAGCGGTAATGTTATTCTATCAAGTGGGAGAGCTATTCCAGAGCTATGCAGTCTCTCAGTCTCGAAAGTCCATTTCAGGATTAATGGAGATTCGTCCAGATTATGCTAACCTAAAGAGAAATGGGTCCATAGAGAAGGTGGATCCAGAAGAGGTACAGATAGGGGACCTAATTGTGGTATCTGCCGGGGAGAGAATTCCACTAGATGGAGTTGTTTTTAGTGGAACATCTATGTTAGATACCTCTGCCCTTACGGGAGAGTCAGTTCCAAGAGAAGCACATGCGGGAGATGCAGTGCTTAGTGGTTGTGTCAATGTAAATGGTGTTCTGACCATTAAAGTATCCAAGGAATTTGGGGAGTCTACTGTAAGTAAGATTCTCGATTTGGTTGAGAATGCCAGTAGTAAGAAATCCAAATCAGAGAACTTTATTACCAAATTTGCAGCTGTCTATACGCCGCTTGTAACCCTTGCAGCTATAGCCCTTGCTCTGATTCCACCGCTAGTGATTCCAGGGGCAGTCTTTTCTACCTGGCTTTATCGGGCGCTGACGTTTCTCGTTGTGTCCTGTCCGTGTGCACTAGTAATTTCAGTCCCTCTTAGCTTTTTTGGAGGAATTGGTGGAGCATCAAAGGCTGGGGTGCTAGTAAAAGGGAGCAATTATCTGGAGGCTTTGGCGGAGACAGAGATTGTGGTGTTTGATAAGACAGGTACTTTGACAAAGGGAGTTTTTGAAGTACAGGATATCTATACTAAAAACATAACTTCAGAGGAGTTATTAAGGTATGCTGCTTATGCAGAAAGCTATTCTAATCATCCTATATCACTGTCCTTAAAACGTGCTTATGGAAAAGAGATCGACCAAAGTGCTGTTGCTAACGTGGAAGAAATCTCTGGCTATGGGGTACGGGCAAGAGTAAATGGTAAAGAGGTCTATGCAGGCAACAGTAAATTAATGAATCAGATTCATATAGTAGTGCCAGTTCACAATTTAGTTGGAACGGTGGTTTATGTAGCCATAGAAGGGACTTATTGCGGATGTATTGTTATTGCTGACCAAGTAAAAAAAGATTCTGCCTTAGCCATTACTAGTCTAAAAAAAGCAGGAATTAGGCAGACGGTGATGTTAACTGGAGATAGTAAAGCAGTAGGGGAGAAGGTAGCTGCTTCCTTGAAACTAGATAAGGTATATACGGAATTACTTCCAGGAGATAAGGTAGACCGGTTAGAAGAGCTACTTACGGAAACATCTGAAAGAGGCAAACTAGCCTTTGTAGGAGATGGTATCAATGATGCCCCAGTATTAGCAAGAGCTGACATCGGCATTGCCATGGGAGGTCTTGGATCTGATGCAGCCATTGAGGCTGCCGATATCGTCATAATGACTGACGAACCATCGAAGATATCCACTGCCATCGACATCTCCAAAAATACCTTAAAAATTGTGAAACAAAATATTGTATTTGCACTTGGAATTAAGATAGGTGTTCTTGGCCTTACAGCTATAGGGCTCTCCACTATGTGGGAAGCAGTGTTTGCCGATGTTGGTGTAGCAGTAATTGCTATTTTAAATGCCATGAGATGTTTAAGAGAAACGAAGTAAGAGGAATTATCTATGAAAAAAATAGAAGTAGCAGCTGCTATTATTATGAATCAAAACCAAATCTTTGCCACCCAGAGAGGTTATGGTACCTTTAAGGGTTGGTGGGAATTTCCTGGAGGAAAGCTAGAAGAGGGAGAAAATCCTAAGGAAGCGTTAATTCGAGAAATAGAGGAAGAGTTAGATACTAAGGTTTTAGTAGAGCAATTAATAGAGGTGGTTGAATACGATTATCCAGAGTTTCATCTAACGATGTATTGTTATCTGTGTAAAGTTCTTTCTGGAGATTTAACCCTAAAGGAACATGATACTGCAAGATGGCTTACCAAAGAGACCATTGACAGTGTGAAATGGTTACCAGCAGATCTGGATTTGATTAAGAACTTGAAAGAAAATTATTTATAATTATTGTAAGAAAAGTATTCATATGGTTGACAATAATTCGGCTTAAGTTCACAATAAGTCCAAGGAGAGTGAACCATATGAAGAAGATAGAATTTCGAAAGGCAACCGAGAAGGATACCACTCAGATTCTTAGCCTTATTAAGGAACTGGCAGAGTATGAAAACTTATCTCATGAGGTAGTTGCCACAGAGGATATTTTAAAGGAATGGCTATTTGAGAAGGAGAAGGCAGAGGTGATTTTAGCCGTTGCAGAAGAAGAGGTAGTAGGCTTTGCCCTGTATTTTCATAACTTCTCAACCTTTCTTGGCAGGGCAGGCATCTATCTAGAGGATTTGTATGTCAAAGAGGAATACAGAGGATATGGATATGGCAAGGCTTTATTAAAAGAACTGGCTAGAATAACCGTAGAGAGAGGCTGTGGAAGACTGGAGTGGGCTTGCCTAGACTGGAATCAGCCTAGTATTGATTTTTACCGTTCTATGGGAGCAGTCCCAATGGTGGACTGGACAGTATATCGAGTGACTGGTGACACTCTTAGAAACCTTGCCGAGTAACTAGGAGGGCAATGTATGAAGTATATTACAATTAGAGATACACGGGTTCCAGCTATTGCACAAGGATGTATGCGAATAGCAGGCATGGAGGTAAACAAGGTATGTGAGCTTATAGAAACCTTATTAACCCATGGAATTAACTTTTGGGACCATGCAGATATCTATGGCCGTGGTGGCTCAGAGGAGGTGTTCGGTAAGGCGTTAAAGCAGATGCCAGGGATGAGAGAAAAATTGATACTGCAAAGCAAATGTGGTATTCGCCCTGGAAGCTTTACCTGCTATGATTTTTCCAAGGAACATATCGTTAGGAGCGTAGAGAATTCTTTAGAGAAAATGAATTCGGACCATTTAGATTACTTATTACTTCACCGCCCAGATCTGTTAATGGAGCCTGAGGAAGTAGCAGAAGCATTTGATTACCTTTTTAGTTCGGGTAAGGTACTACACTTTGGTGTAAGTAACCATGCTCCAGGTCAGATAGAACTACTTATGAAGCACGTGAAACAACCAATTGAGGTAAATCAATTACAGTTTTCCCTAGCTCATACTTTGTTACTAGATGCACCATCTTACTTGAATACTACTGATAGTCATGGTATTGACCGCGATTCGGGGGTTCTTTCCTACTGTATACTTCATGATATTACAATTCAGTGCTATAGCCCGTTTCAGTATGGTGTTTTTGAGGGAACCTTTCTTGGAAACCCTAATTATGGGAAACTAAATGAAGTACTAGAACGACTTGCAAAGAAATATGATACTACTACCAACGGAATTGCAACGGCTTGGATTCTTAGGCATCCAGCTAATATGCAGGTAGTGGTAGGTACCACCAATAGCAAACGTGTAGAAGGAATAGCAAAAGGTGCAGATGTAGTACTCACTAGAGAAGAGTGGTATGAGTGTTATGCTGCAGTAGGTAACAAGTTGCCATAAACCTCCTTATGTGCAAACAATGAAAATGGAGTTACATGATGAAAGAATTACAGGTAAAGACAATCGCTACAATTCATACAGATTTTCCAGAAAAGTTTGGGATTCCTAGACAAAGTGGGTTGGTGGAAGGATTAAAGGGAAGAATCATCTTCTTACCGGAATATCGCAATCCAGATGCCATTCGGGGGATAGAAGAGTATTCTCATTTATGGCTACTTTGGGGATTTTCTAAAGCAATTCGTAAGGACTGGTCTGCTACTGTAGCACCGCCTAGACTAGGAGGAAGAGTACGCATGGGAGTCTTTGCCACTAGGTCTCCTTTTCGCCCCAATTCCATTGGATTATCTTCTGTCAGAATAGAATCTGTGGATTTAGATGAGAAGTTAGGTCCCATCATTACTGTTTCTGGTATCGATATGCTAGATGGTACCCCCATTTACGATATAAAGCCATATTTGCCTTATGCAGATAGTCATCCTGAGGCCAGAGGTGGATTTGGGGAGGCTTTAAAAGAGCAGAAACTACAAGTTCGTTTTCCTGAGCATTTATTACAAATGGTAAGAGAAGAGGAAAGAGAGAATGTCATTCAGATTTTAGAGCAGGACCCAAGAACTGCTTACATTCATGACGAGAATAGAATCTGGGGAGTAAGGTACGGTGAGTATAATATAAGATTTGTGGTACAAGAGAGGGAATTAATTGTCTGTGAGGTCACAAAGTAAAGGAGTGTATATTATGAAAACAGCTATTTTATACTATTCCTTTGGAGGATATTCTAAGAAAATAGCCCTTCAGTTAGTTACCGAAGAAGAAAATGCTGAGGTTTATGAGGTGAAAGAGCAAAAGAAACGTAATATGTTAACAGCTGTATTTTCTGGTTGTCCTATGGCAGCAAAGAGGAAAGCATCAAAGATACAACCAGTGGATTGTCAATTAGAGCAGTATGACAAAATCATTTTATTAGCACCAATTTGGGCTGGCTATCCTGCACCTGCATTTAATTCTATGGTAGAACTCTTGCCTTCTGGGAAAAAAGTAGAACTGTATCTTTAGTCATCTAGCGGACAAGCTCCCAAAAGTAAAGAGGGTAACTGCCAGCTAATCAAAGATAAGGGTTGTGAATTGGTAGGTTATCACGATCTAAAAAAGAGCAAATAATTATGATAAAAGTAAAACGGTTTGTATGACTAATTTTCTACATACCGTTTTATTTTTTTGCCTTAAATATATAAGAAATTATAAACTAATAGTCGAAATAATAACTATCAAAAAAGATAGAATATAACTTATTAGGGAGACAGCCAAAAAGCCATCACTGAGTTAGAGACCACTGTAAGTCAGTTTACAGTATAAAGAAAAAAGGTTATAATGGTTAATATATACATAATAAACGAATATCTTGTCGAAAAGTTCCTTAATAATTATGGGAGGCGTATATGTTTAATAATAAGTCGATTTTAATTACAGGTGGTACAGGTTCCTTTGGAAATGCATTTACTGAGTATGTTTTAACACATTACAACCCAAGCAAAGTGATTATATATTCCAGAGATGAATTTAAACAGTTTAATATGGGCAATAAGTTTAATTTATTATATCCTGACAAAAGCAGTAAGCTTCGTTTCTTTATTGGGGATGTCAGGGATGAAGCTCGTTTAAGGAGAGCGTGTGAGGGAGTAGATTACATCGTTCATGCGGCTGCTCTAAAACAGGTGCCAGCGTGTGAGTACAATCCAATTGAAGCAGTGAATACTAATATTAATGGAGCAAAGAATGTAATCAATGCTGCATTAGATGCTGGGGTACATAGGGTGGTTGCTTTATCTACTGATAAGGCTGTAAATCCAATTAATCTATATGGGGGTACCAAACTGGTGTCGGACAAGTTGTTTATAGCAGCTAATTCCTATGCAGGTGCTCATGATATTCGATTCTCAGTTGTTCGTTATGGGAATGTAGCGGGTAGTAGAGGCTCTGTAATACCATTTTTCCAGAGTATTATTGACAAAGGGGAAAAGACTCTTCCTATTACTGACTTAAGAATGACTAGATTCTGGATTAGTTTACAACAAGGAGTAGAACTGGTAATTAAAGCATTATCGGAATCAAATGGTGGGGAAACCTTTATTTCCAAGATACCATCTTTCCATATTGGTGATTTGGCTGAGGCTTTGCTTCCAGGGTGCATAAAGAAGGAAGTAGGTATACGAGAGGGAGAGAAGCTTCATGAGATCATGGTTACAGCGGAGGACTCTTTCCATACCTATGAATATGAGAAGCATTATATTGTTTATCCGCATTATAATTGGTGGAGTAAGGACAAGGTAGCTGAAGGTGGTAAGCTAGTAGAACCAGGATTTTCTTACACCTCAGGGAACAACAGTGAGTGGATGAGTGTGGAAGAGATCAGAAGAAGGCTTGCTGAAATCGAGTGCCACTAAAAACAAGTAAATTAAACTAAAGGATATGAGAACATGGGAGAAAAGTTAGCTATATTTGGTGGAATACCAGTTCGGTCAGAGAAAATATACTATGGTCATCAATATATTGATGACGAGGATATTATGGCGGTTGTAGAAACATTACGTGCACCTCTCATTACTCAAGGACCTAGAATTGATGGTTTGGAGAAGGATTTGTGTCAGCTAACAGGGGCTAAGTATGCAGTCGCTGTAGCCAATGGAACAGTAGCTTTGCACCTATGCTGTATGGCAGCTGGTATCAAAGAAGGGGACCAGGTAATTACCACTCCTCTAACCTTTGCAGCATCCGCCAATTGCATTCTATATTGTGGTGGGACTCCCGTATTTGCAGATGTCAATCCAGAAACCTATAATATTGATCCAGATAAAATAGAAGAACGAATCAATGAACATACCAAGGCAGTAGTAGCAGTTGATTTTACTGGACAAGCCGTGGAGCTTGATAGAATCCGTGCTATCTGTAAGAAACATAATCTTCTTTTAATAGAGGATGCGGCACATTCTATTGGAACAAACTATAATGGTATATCAGTAGGCAATCTAGCTGATATGACAACCTTCAGTTTTCATCCTGTAAAGACAGTTACAGGAGGGGAAGGTGGAGCCATTGTTACAAACAATGAGGAGCTCTATAAAAAGATTTGTTTATACCGCTCTCATGGCATCACAAGAGAACCTTCTCTTATGTCAGCTAAGAGCGAAGGTGGTTGGTATTATGAGCAAGTTGGCTTGGGGAATAACTATCGTATGACAGATATGCAGGCAGCCCTTATTTCCAGCCAGTTGAAGAAGCTACCAGCGTTTGTTGCTAGACGTAAGGAGATTGTCGAAAGATACAATGAGGCGTTTCAGGACGTAGATGGTATTGTACTACAGAAGGAAATACCAGAGTCTGATACTGCTAGACATCTTTACCTCTTACAGCTGGAGTTGGAAAAGTTGACAGTGGGACGTAAGTATATTTATGAGGCCTTGGCAGCAGAGAATGTACAACCTAACGTTCATTACATACCAGTATATTATCATCCTTATTATCAAAAGTTAGGCTACAAAAAGGGACTTTGTCCGGAAGCGGAGCGTTTATACGACAGGATTCTTACTATTCCGCTCTACTACAGCATGACAGATCAGGACGTAGAGGATGTCATAGCAGCAGTAAAAAAAGTCATTCTATATTGTAGGAAGTAACAATAGCATATGAAAACCTCCCCCTGCATACAATGTAAAAACAAGTATCGTAGGGGGATTTCTCTTGAAGGGATACATAGAAGAACGTGCTGTCGACATCGCAAACTATATTATCGAATGTAATGCTACTGTAAGGCAAACAGCAAAAAAATTCGGAATTAGTAAAAGCACCGTACATAAAGATGTGACGGAGCGTTTGATTCAAATTAACCCCTCTTTAGCTGATCAGGCTAGAGTTGTGTTAGACCTGAATAAGTCAGAGCGCCATATTCGCGGTGGCTTAGCAACCAAGGAAAAATACCTTCATAAGAACCAATATCAGGCTTATTAATATAAGAATAAACTTATGAGGATTATATACGTAACTTAAGGAGGCTGTCAGACTAATTAGAATGACAGCCTCCTTAAGTTATCTAGGAGAATATAAATAAAAGGATTGACAGTATGGTCTATAAGATATAGACTAAAAATAGTAATTGGTCTATACAGTATAGACTGAAGGAGGGACTGCAATGAAGGACTACAAATTAACTGATGTGGAAGCCAAGTTTGCTGATTTAATCTGGCAACATGAACCACTCTGCTCTTCAGACTTAGTGAAGCTGTGTGAAAAAGAGCTGATTTGGAAGAAGTCTACCACCTATACTATGCTTAAGAAATTAATTGATAAAGGAATCTTTCAGAATGAGAATACCATTGTAAGTTCTTGTGTGTCGAAGGAAGAGTTTTATGGAAGACAGAGTCAATTATACGTGGAGGAGACCTTTGGTTCCCTGCCTAAGTTTTTAACTGCTTTCCTTGGCAATCGAAAGCTTACCTCAAAGGAAGCAAAGGAGCTACGAGAATATATTGATCGTTTTGAAGAATAGATGAGGGGTTATAATAAACGTAAGGGGGTAAAGACGTGATCAAATTATTTGAATTGATTCTAACTATGAGCATTACAGCGACCTTTTGTATCCTGGTCATAGGTATCTTATGAGGTTTTCTTCGGTCAACACCGAAGATATATTCCTATCTATTATGGAGCGTAGTGGCATTTCGCTTATTATGTCCCATTGCCTTAGAGAGTGAGATTGGTGTTATCACTAGTCCCTTTCAGAAAGTAAATCCTATGGAAGAGATGGCGGGGGAAGTTGGTACAAGCTTCATAACCCCAGCTAGTGAAGAGAAAACTATTAGCTCTGCCATAGTAGTGGAAGAGGAAGATGCTCTATCACAAAGGCCTAGGGAGAGTAAAGTGGTAAAACCAGTAGTAACGAACAACACATCTCCTAGCACATCTAGCATAGCGGATGTACTTCCTATTCTAGCTTATATATGGATAACGGTTACTGCTTTCATATTGGGAGTTAGTGGCTTTCGGTATCTAACCCTTAGAAGACAACTAAAAGCTCAAGTATCAGTAGAGAGTAAATATCATCATGTCAAGGTAGTAAAGATAAGTGGAATTTCTACCCCTTTTGTCTTGGGAATCTGTAAACCTATCATATACATACCAGCATCATTAGCGGGTGAGGCTGAAAGAATCTGCTTGGCACATGAATATATCCATATAAGAAGAAAAGATTACCTTGTGAAGCTTTTGGCCTATGGAATTGCTTGCGTTCACTGGTTTAATCCTTTTGTCTGGCTTGCCTTTCATCTTGTGGAGAAGGATATGGAGATGTCCTGTGATGAGGCTGCTCTAAAAAGTCTTGAGCTAGGCGATAAAAAGGCATATTCGCACACTCTATTACAGCTTTCAAGCCATAGTAAGAGAACCTTTGTTGGTGGCCCTCTATTCTTTGGAGAAAATAGTATTTCTGCTCGAATAAAGAATATTATGAACTACAAAAAGCCTAGGTTCTGGGTAAGTGTTGTAGGGATTTTGATCGTGATATCCTGCATCTTCTTTCTGACAGTAAACCGTAAGGAAGGAACGGATCCTTCCAAGGAGGTACAGGTCTCAGCTATGAAACCAACTGCAACCCCTAAAGTTACAATAACTCCAAAACCAACTGCTACACCTAAGCCTTCAGTAACGCTAGAACCGACCATAACTCCAAAAGCAACTACAACACCAAAAGCAACTCCAACAGCTGCGCCTCAATATAAGCCGGAAGAGGTAATGGGGATTGCAGGTATATCGGAGGATGGGCGATTTGTTAGTAAGTATAGCACAGAAGATAGCTTAAGTGATGTAAGTGAACCAATTCCATTTGCTAAGGACTGTGTTTATATGGCGAATAAGAGCATGTCCACACTTTCCTTTGAAGAGATTACCCATGACAAATTTGTAGGCTATATTGGTAATGTAGAATACAACACCTATAAAGATTGCATCGTATATCGCAATAAACTTGGTGAGATTACCTGTGTGAAGCTGTTGAGCGAGTATGATAAGTATGGAATTACGTATCTATTGCCTAGTGACTTGGATGACTATGAGGATTTAAAGAGTTATGCAGGAGATAATGTGCTAGAGGAGTACTATAAGCTTGTCTTTTCTTCTAAGGACTCCTCTACTAGTTGGCCTAAGAATTTAATTATAGAGGTATATACAGGTAACGTAGGTGATGGAGAGAGTGGTCTCGTTTTAATAAAAGATAAAAAGGGTGAGATTTTACATACTGAATTTGCTCATCGGGCTAGGGCTAATTGGAATAGTGTCTATTATGGAATGGATGAGAAAGGTGCTTTTGTTATGAGTTTCTTAAAAGATAGCAGAAATAATGCAGGAGGTTGTAGCTACCGAATCTACCGACTAAATAAAAAGGGGAACATGGTACAGACAGAAGCATCCTCCTTTTCATTTGATTCCTATCCAATCAATGATGACGCCTTGTTTAAGAAGTGGACAAAGCCTTTGGAAGACTATATGAAAAATAGTAAGCTTCTTCTTAGTACATTAGATGGAGAACTTCGCACAGAGCAAGTATCGGAATACGATAAGTATAATTATGAAGAATTAAAAGATAGAACAAATTGGTGGTAATCATTGTATCTTTTCTTTAAAAAGGGTACAATACAAGTGAACAGAGGAAGTGGCAAAGCCATTTTAAACAGTCCAGCGTAGAGATGCGGTGGACGCTGTTTGCGTATGTCAATAAGCATAAATGGAAATGAGGATACTATCATGTATATAATTGTCGGATTAGGTAACCCTGGCTTTCGGTATGAACACACCAGACACAATGTAGGATTTGACTGCATTACCCGGATTGCAGAAGAATATAATATTAAGATGGACTACATCAAACATAAGGCTATCTGTGGCACAGGCTATATTGAGGGACAGAAGGTTCTTCTTGCCATGCCTCAGACTTATATGAACCTAAGTGGGGAAAGTGTAAGGCAGCTTGTAGACTTTTATAAAATAACAGAAGAGGAGCTGATTGTTATCTATGATGACATCAGTTTAGACGTTGGACAGGTAAGAATTCGTAAAAAAGGTAGTGCTGGTGGTCATAATGGCATGAAGAATATCATTGCCCATTTAGGAAGTCAGGATTTTAAGCGAATTAAAGTTGGTGTTGGGGACAAACCTGAAGGCTGGGATCTAGCGGACTATGTTACTGGGCATTTTTCAAAAGAGGACCAAGAGGTAATCAACGAAACTAGGAAGAAAGTGGCTCAGGCAGTAAAGCTCATTCTCACAGAGGATGTAGAGGTTGCCATGAACCAGTTTAATAAAAAGGCATAGCAGTGGGATACACTGCTGTTGGAGGTATCATGAATACATTTTTCTATCCCTTAAGGGAATTAAACGAATACTTAGAATTAGACCATGACCTAAAGCTTGATAAAACCCCAGTACAGGTGACTGGCTGTATTGATTCCCAGAAGAGCCACTTAATAGCAGGACTAGGAGAGGAAAGTCGGTTTAAGGTCATTGTTACCTATAATGAGCTAAAGGCGAAGGAGATTTATGAGGACCTTCGCTTATATGAAAAAAATGTATTTCTCTACCCAGCTAAGGATATCATCTTCTATAGTGCTGACATCCACGGCCACGCCATTGTAAGAGAACGTCTTATGGTGTTAAGGCAGCTCATGGAAAATGAGGCTGCCACCATTGTTATGACTATTGACGGGGCAATGGATAGAATCTTACCATTAGAACAACTAAAAAGTAGAGTGTTAATTATAGAAATCGCCAAGGAATATGAGCTTAAGAATCTTACGGAGCAGCTGGTATTACTTGGCTACGAGCGTTGCATTCAGGTGGAGAGTCCTGGGCAATTTGCTGTGAGAGGTGGTATTCTAGACGTATTTCCAATGACGGATGAGGTTCCTTATCGTATTGAGTTTTGGGATGAGGAAGTTGACACC